>PWFW01000280.1 GCA_003554225.1 Halanaerobiaceae bacterium
CCTAACTCCTAATTTATTATAGCATAACAATTTTTTGTCAGGCAAACAGTTAAAATTTTAGACTTTACGCTTCGAGGTAATATTCTCTGCCAAAACCTTAAGATTTCTAAGATGTTTGCTATCAGATCTAACTATCTAAACTATCAGGGAGGTTTACCATGACCGAGGAATGTGTTGATTTTATTGAGGTGGCTAAAGAAAGAAGATCAGTTTATAATTTTGACCCCGAGAAGGATCTTGCAGATGATCTGTTAAAAAAAATAATAGATCTGGCGGTGCTGGCACCTTCCTCCTATAATATGCAGCCCTGGAGGATTATTGCTGTCAAAAGCCAGGAGAAAAGGCAGGAGGTCTATGACAGGGCCTGCAGCCAGCAGAAGGTACTTGATGCTCCGGTTCTGTTGATTATCTTAGGCGACAAAGAGGGTTATAAGAGAAAAAATCCGATCTGGGATGAAAAAATTCGTCTGGGGAAGCTTAATGAAGAGAAAGTCAGGAAAGTTATCAAAAGAAACGATAAATCCAAGCAGGACCCGCTCAAAGCTACAGCCTTTGCCGTGAGAAACAGCTCGCTGCTGGCCATGAGTATCATGCTGACAGCCCAGCGTTTTGGGGTTAACACCCATCCCATGATAGGATTCAATGCCGCTGAAACCCGAAAGTTATTTAATCTGGGAGAAAATTTTGAGGTAACAGTGATGATTTCTGCCGGGTATTTTGATCAGAGTAAGGAGCTGAAGCCCCGGGAAACCCGGTTTAAGTATGATGATATCGTGGAAGAATACTAAATAATCTTGGGGATAATCTTTATTTCTAGCTGAAATATAGCTATCTCTATAATTGCCTGCTGTTAATTGCCCGGGAAAATATATTGAAAATCCTAAATGCAAACCTGGAAGGAAGAAAAACTGATGAAGAAAAGGAATTTCTATATTTTGCTATTGCTGATATCTATTATAATAATCTCTGCTGCGGCTACCTATTCCCTGCAGATGTTTCATTTTTATGAGAATAATGGGACTGAAAGCTCTTCTTTACTCAATGATTTTTTGCCGGGAGAGAGGTTTGTCTCTGCGCTGGGTAAGAGCAATTTCTGGCAGGCTTTGCAAACCTTTGTTAGCAGGAGATTGAGGCCCCGGTTCAATCTGACAACCCGGGATGAGGATGATAATCTTTCTGATATTACTGAAACTGCTTCCGATACTGATAACTTTGTGACTGTTAATTCACCCCGGGCTCAGAACCAGGTTAATATTAAGGATAGCCTGGCCTATAATCATTACCGGGATTATTATAGCTTTCCTTTACCAGCTGATATAATTCCGGACATCAAACTGGAGGCTGGTGATGATGACCGGTCTCAAGAGAAAGAAACAGAGAAAGACGGGGAAATTGACGGTGAAGAACTGGCTGAGGCCGTCGATGAGGATGCCATGGGGGCAGGAGCAGATTCTCAATTTGTTGATAGAATTAAATCCCAGCTGGAACGATATCCCGAGCACTTTTTTATCAGAAGTTTTTCTGCCGAGCGAAAGGTTGCCCTGACCTTTGATGATGGTCCCGGACCTCATACTGAGAGAATTCTTGATATTCTGTCCGAATATGAAGTCCAGGCTACTTTCTTTGTGCTCGGTTTCCAGGTGGAAAATTTTCCTGGACTGCTCACCAGAATTGTCCGGGATGGCCACCAGGTGGCGAACCATTCCTACAGCCACTCTGATTTTTCAGAATTACCTCTGGCAGAGGTTAAAAGAGAAATAGAGCTTACCAATCAGCTGATTAAAAGAGAAACAGGCTTTGAACCGGAGCTGATCAGACCTCCCTATGGCCGGATAACAGATGAGCAGCTTGAAAATTTGATAGCAGAGGGATATAAGTTTATTAACTGGTCGGTAGATTCTCTGGACTGGGATGAAGAGGTTAATGATCATCAAATAATGCTGTCCCGGATCGATAACACCGTCCATCCCGGAGCGATTATTCTGCTTCATGATGCCGGGGGAGATAGAAGTGAGACTGAAAAATTACTGCCGAAGCTGATTAAAAGTTTACAGGAGCGAGGCTATGATTTTGTTACCGTGGATGAACTGCTCTTTCACTAGGATATTTTCTTGATGAGAAAAATACATAAAATGAAAGAAATAACTGAAATGATTTTCATTAATATCTATTGACAATAGAGTTAATTTATGGTTAAATAAAACTAACCAGGATCAGGTATTTAATTTTGAGGAGGTGTTTTTATGAAATCTACCGGGATTGTAAGAAAGGTTGATGATCTGGGGAGAGGGGTGCTTCCCAAGGAATTAAGAGATACCATGGATATTGATGTTAAGGACCCCCTGGAGTTTTATGTGGATGGAGACAAAATTATTTTGAGCAAATACCAGCCTTCCTGTTATTTCTGTGAAAGTGTTGAAAATAAGAAGCTTTTTAAGGATAAATATATCTGTGAATCCTGTATTGCAGAGATTGAAGAGCTAAAAGAATGATCTGATAATCTCCGGCAAAATTCTTTAAATTTTTTCTATCCGTAAAAAGTCCGAAAGAGACAAGGGGGGAAACCCCCTTTTTTTCTTTGTCAGGCACTTTGAATTTTTCTGCTCTGACTGTCGGTTATTATCTGTCTGGGAATTGGCAAGGGTTGAAACCCGATTGGTTAGGTTTGAATCAGCAAAATTTTTCGGAGCTGCTGTCTGCTAACTATAACACCGAATTTTTCGTAGCCATTTTTATCAGAAATTTCATAAGGTGGTCGATGGCATGAGAAAGATCCCGTTTAAAATACTGGATAGTGGTACTGCCGGGGATTCTGAGGGCAGGTCTTCCTCTCTTGAGCTCCGTCTTCCCCCTAAACTGGCCGGGCTCTTAAGAAGCAGGTCAGCCAGGAGCTGGCTGGTGGGAGGGGCCATCAGAGACTGGCTTTTAAAAAAGGAGCCTCAGGATTTTGATTTTTTGCTGGCAGCTATAGATTATCAGCAGTTAAAGAGCAGGCTGCCCGGGATTAAAAAAACCGGGGGCAGTTTTCCGGTGCTTCTCTATCAGGGCTTTGAGATAAATCTTATTTCTGATAATCAGGAACTGACCCGGGAGCTATCCCGCCGGGATTTTACCGTCAATTCTCTGGCTGTCGACCTCAAGGAGGGGAGGGTCAGAGATCCTCAGGGGGGCTATTTTGATATTAAAAAGAAATATATACAGGCTATTCCCGGCTCCCTGAGGGCAGATCCCTGCCGACTCTATCGAGGATGCCGGCTGCTGGCAGAGCACCCGGAATTTGTTCCCACAGAATATACCCTGACCTCCTTCCGAACACTATCTCAAGCAGAGCTCAGGGAAATTGCCGGGGAAAGAATCCAGCAGGAGCTGGCCCGGGTTCTAAGCGCTGAGAAGCCGGAGCTTTTTTTTGCAACTCTGCTGCAGGCTGACAAGCTAGCAGTTCATTTTCCCGGCCTTGCAGATAAATATCAGCGGGGATGCTGGCGGCTTAAGCAGCTCAGAGAATTTACCTCCCGTCAGGATTTGGCCTTTGCTGCCCTGGTGCTGGATCTGGAGCTCAACTCTCAGCGGTACCTCAATCTCTGGGAGACAAGAATGGCCCTTCCCGGCAGATGGTTGACTGCAGCCCGCCTGGCGGGGGAGATGCTTACCATTCTTAGAAGCTGGCGCAGCCAGCCTGCTGAAAAAATCTTAGAACTGCATGAAAGGGTGGAGAGGGCCAGCTTCTCGCTTGAGGATCTGATTTTTCTGGCAGTTTCAGAGGATCTCAGGGTAAAGAAATCCGGTTCCAGCCGGGATTTTATTGCTGATTATCGAAGGCTGGCTGATATCCTGGACGAAATGGAGCAGCAGGTAACGGCGGCTGATCTGCTGAAGGTGATGGAGCCTGGACCGGAACTGGGTAAGAAGCTTCGTCGTCAGCGGGTTAAATGGCTCAACAGCTGTCTCTAGCTTTTTACTATACATTAAATCTAAAATGTGTTAGAATTAAAAATGAACTCTCTATCAGTAATAAATATCGCAAGATATATCGGAGCAAACACAGAAGGTCTCTTGCTGGATTTTTCAACAGGCTTAGAAAATATATGATCATCAGTTCTAATAGAATAAAAATCCTAAAAAAGAAGTGAGCTGTTATGAAAAATAAATTATTTTTTGCAAAATCACAAAAAACTCTGCTGGCTTTTCTTTTAATATTTCTTCTAACTGCTGCCCTGCTTTCTCCAGCTGCTGCGGCTTTTTCAAACTATGAAAAGGAAGCTGCTGAGATTAACTTAGAAAGGCTGCGGGAGAAGTATGATCTGCAAGAACTGGATGATGAGCATGAATTGAATATCATTCTGGCTGATCTTCAGGAGATTGTTCAGCGGGAGTATCCTGATCTGGAATTCACCCTGCACTATGCTGACACCGATGTGATAAACGGCCTCTATATTGGTAATGGCAATATTGTTTTATTTTCCGGACTGCTGGATATTTTATCGCAAGATGAGAAGGCTGCTTTGATAGGACACGAAATGGGTCATGGAGTTGAGGGCCATTTAGATGCTAACCTGCGGCGCAATATTGGATTTGGCTTGGGCCGGCTGCTGCTGGACCGTATTCTCGGTCAGGACGCTTCCTCCAGCAGATTTTATCAGATTTTTGTCAATCTGACCTTCAACCTGATGGATCGGGGATTTTCCCGGGAGCAGGAAAGGGAAGCCGATCTTTTTTCTGTGGATCTTCTCTATGCCAGCCCGCAATATCAGGTGGCAGGCATGATCGGCCTGCTGGAAAACCTCCAGGAACTGCAGGGAAGAAGACCTCCAGAACTTCTGCAGCTTTTTAACACCCACCCCAGTCCTGAAACCAGACTGGAATATACCAGAGAAAGAATCGAGGAACTTGAAGCTGAGGGGAATAATAAATTTTCCAGATAGATACAGATAACTTCAGAAAGGAGTGATGAGAATGGCGCTGGATCTTTCCAGATTAATACAGCTGGCAGTGGCAATGCTGGTCTTTGGGGGTATCTGGTTTTATCTAACTCTACGCAGACTGAAAAAGGATGGCAGTAAAGAAGCTGCCGCTAAAAAACAGGCCAGACAGGAGGCCATCAAGTATTCTGTCATTTTTGGTGCTTTTTATATGGTACTGGTGCTGGCCAATATTCTTTAAACCAATATTTTTAAACCAATATATTTTTGAAGTGCTGGAAGAAATGCCGGACAGCGCTTTCCTGAATAGCTGCTGCCAGGATATCATTTCCTGAAAGGCTTGCCTTGATGGCAGTTTTTTTGCTGAATTTTTTTGCTTACTTGATTATAGTTGATAAATTTGATAAGGTATAAATGCAGCTGACAATGTTATATTATTAACAAGATGATAATTCAGGGCAGCCCTTAACACTCCGCTGATTTGGATATCTCTGCTTTTCTTTTTTTACATAAAACCCCGGGAAATCTTATTTTGATTTGCAGGTTAATTTGATTATGATATAATAGTAACAAGTTTTTGCCGGAAAAAATCAGAGAGGTTAAATATCTGAAGATTTAAGGGGGATTAAACTTATGGTAAAGAGAAGCAGATTTATACTTGGAATTATTGTGATATTTTTCTTTATTTTTACTGCCGGAACAGGACGGCTGGCTCAGGCTGAAGAACCGGTTATTAAGCCTGAACTGGAAGACGAGAGCTGGCTGGGTGATGCCCTGGGAGAGCTACAGGCAGATCAGGAAAAATTGACAAATAATATTGAAGAGTTTACCCTGCCGCTTTACTTCTTAGAAAACTACCTGGCCCATATTCTTCCTGAGGTTCGGGAACCGGGAGAATATAAAATTCACAGTCTGCCCACCAGGGAAGGACTCTTTGAAATTGAAGAGGTTGAGCAGCAGGAGCTGCAGTTTGAAGAGCAGCCGGAGGACTGGCAGCAGGGCGATGAGTGGGTCTGGCATTTTAAGGATGATGCCAGGTATGTAGAGTTGATTTTAACCTCTCAGCAGATAGATTATGTAGAGGAACCAGGCCGTCCTATGCTGAGCAGAATTATTTTTGAGCTGGAATACAACACCCCGGATTATACTATTACAGGAACCATCAATCTTTATGATGACTTTGATGATCTGGACCTGAATATCGAGCTGGATCATTTTAATGCTTCCTTTGATAAAATATCCGC
>PWFW01000129.1 GCA_003554225.1 Halanaerobiaceae bacterium
ATGAAAATATCAGCAAATATTTTCAAGATAAATTATTCAAGAGCAGGTGTTTAAGTTAGCGATGGAGTTTTGTTTTTAACAGTTTTGCTGGAGATTATTGATAAGTATTTGATGTTAGATTTCAGTCTCTTTTAGTTTGCTCAAAATTATTTATCTCAGGACAGGAGGAATATCATGATAAATCTATCCATTAATGAAGGAAAGCTGAAAAATGCTGTAAAGAGGGCGGCGGAGGAGGGAGTTATTCTGCCGACCTTTGAGCAGATGAAAAATCCGGAGCTGATTCCCGAAGAGATCAAAGAGAGGCTTAAAGATGTCGGACTCTGGGAGATTAACTCGCTAAATCTTTTTCGCATCAGCTGGCAGAATGAACCTCAGAAATCAGGAGGTCAGTTTTCCGGTGTTAATTTTCTGGAGCTGCCTGCAGAATTAACGGGGGTTAAGGCCAGGATAATTGCCCTGGTCGGCAAGTGGTTTCCTACCGGAGCTCACAAAGTGGGGGCGACCTATGGCTGCCTGATTCCCAGGCTGGTTACCGGCCAGTTTGATCCCACTGCCGAAAAGGCAGTCTGGCCCTCTACTGGCAATTACTGCCGGGGCGGGGCCTATAACTCTCAGCTTTTAGGCTGTGAATCGATAGCTATTCTGCCTGAGGGTATGAGCCAGGAGCGGTTTGACTGGCTGGCTGAGGTGGCCGATGAGGTTATCAGCACTCCCGGCACAGAGAGCAATGTCAAGGAAATATTTGATAAGTGCTGGGAGCTCAGGGAGACCCGGGAAGATATCCAGATTTTTAATCAGTTTGAGGAGCTGGGCAATCATCTCTGGCATTATGAGGTGACCGGTGATGCTATGCTCAAGGCTTTTAAAGCTGCCGCTGATTCTAACAGCCGCCTGGCCGGAGTTGCTTTGACCTCAGGTTCTGCCGGCACTCTGGCTGCAGCTGACCGCATAAAGAAAGAACATCCAGCTGCCCGGCTGGCAGTAGCTGAAGCTCTGCAGTGCCCCACCCTGCTTTACAATGGCTTTGGAGATCACCGGATTGAGGGAATTGGCGACAAGCATGTTCCATGGGTTCATAATGTCAAAAATACCGATATGGTAATTGGCATTGATGATAATGATTCCATGGCCCTGGTCCGGCTCTTTAATTCTGAAATCGGCCGGGAGTATTTACAGGGGCTCGGTGTTCCGGAAGAGACAATTGCAGCTCTTTCTCTGCTGGGAATCTCGGGCATTTCCAATATGCTGGCAGCCATAAAATATGCCAGATACTATGAACTTACTGAAGATGATGTGGTAATGACAGTGCTCACCGATTCCATGGAGCTTTACGGCTCCCGGCTGGAGGAGATGATGGAAGAGGCCGGAGATTATGACAGGACTGCGGCGGCAGTGGATTATCACCGTCATCTGCTGGGACAGAAAATAGATCACATGCAGGAACTGGATTATTACAGCAAAAAGAGAATCCATAATTTAAAGTACTATACCTGGGTTGAGCAGCAGGGCAGGGACAGTGAGGAGCTTAAAGCTCAGTGGTATGATTACGATAATTACTGGGAGAGATTGCATCAACAGGCGCCCGAAATCGATTCTCTGATCGAGGAGTTCAATCAGAAAACAGGGCTGCTGGAGGAGCTGAAATAAGCGATGGATTATCTCACTCATCTGAGCTGTATCATCTGCGAAAAAACCTATCCAGCTGAACCGGAGCGCTATCTCTGCTCGGACTGCGGAGAGGAAGGTCTGCTGGAGGTAGAATATGATTATCAGAAGATAGCCAGCAGCTGGAGCAAGGCCGAGCTGGCAGCGGAGAAGGACCGCCGGATCTGGCGCTATGGACCTCTGCTGCCGGTGGAGCCCGGCACCCGCAGGCCGCCCCTGAGAGTAGGAGATACCCCGCTCTATCAGTCGCCGGCTCTGGCCCGGGAGCTCGGTCTGGAAAACATCTGGCTCAAGGATGATGGGCTCAATCCCACCGGCTCTCTGAAAGACAGGGCTTCGGCGATTGCGGTGGTTAAAGCTCTAGAAGCCGGAGCTCAAGTGGTGGCCTGTTCTTCCACCGGAAATGCTGCCTCTTCGCTGGCAGGTAATGCGGCTTCTCTCGGGGGACAGCTGGAGACCGTTATCTTTGTGCCGGAAAGAGCACCGGGCGGTAAACTGGCTCAACTTTTAATCTATGGAGCCACCGTGGTTTCGGTTCAGGGGAGCTATGAAGAAGCCTATTTTCTCTCCCGGGATGCTATCAACAAATGGGGCTGGTATAACCGCAATGCCGGAATCAATCCCTATCAGGTTGAGGGTAAAAAGACCTCTGTGCTGGAAATGGCAGAACAGCTGGATTTTAATCTTCCGGACTGGCTGGTTTTTTCTGTAGGAGATGGCTGTACCATTGCCGGGGCCTGGAAGGCTCTTAAAGATCTCCGTGAGATTGGATTTATCGACAGAGTTCCCCGTCTGCTGGGAGTTCAGGCTGAGGGTTGCGCTCCCATTACTGAGGCTTTTTACTCCGGGGAAGAACTTGAGGTAACAGAGGAAAATACCGTAGCTGACAGTATAGCTGTAGGAAATCCCCGCAATTACAAGAAGGCCATCAGAGGAATTAAGAATAGCCAGGGTGAGATGGTTAATGTTAGTGATGAAGAAATTTATGAAATGATGCGGCTTCTGGGCAGGACTTCCGGAATATTTGGCGAGCCCGCTGGAGTTGCAGGGCTGGCAGGCATTAAAAAGATGGTTAACAGGAAGGAAATAAGCTCCCGGGACGAGGTCGGTTTTGTTATTACCGGAAATGGTCTTAAGGATATTGATAATGCCAGAAAGGCGGCAGGCAGGGTGATAGAGATAGAACCTGACCTGGAACGCTTAACCCAAATCTTTGCCAGGAAGGGGATAATAGCAGATGAATAAAAATCAAGAAATGGGAGCCAAAATTAGAAAAATGCGGCGCACCCAGGATATGAGTCTGGCCCAGCTGGCTGAGAAAATCAACAAAACTTCAAGCTATTTAAGTCAGGTGGAGAGAGGCCTGGCCGAGCCCTCAATAACAGCTTTAAGAGAAATAGCCAAGGCTCTGGAAGTTCCTATTTTTTATTTTCTGGTCGATGAAAATGAGCATAATTCGGTCGTCCGCCGGGATGAGAGAAAACAGATTAAATATCCCGACTCCGGCTCCCGGGTAGAGCTATTAACTCCCAATCTGAACAATCAGATGGAATTGATTGAAGCCCGGCTGGATCCTGGAGACAGCACGGTGGAAGAGCCCCTGCCCCACCAGGGTGAGGAGTGTACGCTGGTGTTAAAAGGCAGGATGAAAATTCAGGTGGGGGATCAGCATCACGAACTGGAACCGGGTGACAGCATCTATTATATTGCCAGTATTCCTCACAAAATAACCAGCATTGGCGAAGAGGAGCTGGTCTTTGTTTCAGCTATAACTCCTCCGAATTTTTAATCTGATAGCATAAATAAGCAGCCCACAGATAAACATCGATATAAGTTTTCATAAATAAGAGCTCTTTTTGAATTACATGTTGTCATGTCTTTGGTAAATAGTTGCAGGCAAACAAACCGTAATTGTCAAGTGTAATATCTTGAAAAGACATCGTGATATTTTCATCTATTGTTGTGCTCCGAAGGAGCATGATAGTTTATCTTGAAAATATGCCAGATTATTTTCATATATTGTTGCGCCCCGGAGAGGCATGGCTGTTTATCTTGAAAATATGCTTATTGTATTTTCATGTATTATTGTGCCCCAGAGGGGCATGGCTGTTATCTTGAAAATACGCCATATTATTTTCATTTATTGTTGTGTCCCAGAGGGCATGAAGGTTTATCTTTCAGTCCTAGTAATATGATCCAGCCAGCGAAGATAATTATCCAGCATTAGATCAGCAACAAGGAAATTTAAATTAGCCTAAAAAAGTTAAACCCTTTGCTGGTGAGGTAGATAGTTGCTATTTAAGGTTTATTGAGCTTTAAAAATTTGTTTGCTGTTAAATTTAATTGTGATTTAATCGGTACTGTTATGAATTATGCTTTAATATGATTTAAACAGTATATTTTTTAAAGCTAGAAGTTAATAACTGTCCTGGTAGTGTAAAATAAGTTAAGAATTAAAAGATGTTAAATTTAAGGAGGTTATTGTTATGCAAACTGTATTTCGCAACAAAGATTTTATCACCCTGCAGGAATGGACCCGGGAGGAAATCGATACTCTGCTGGATGTCTCTCTGGATCTTAAAAGAAAATTTGCCATGGATATCCCCACTCCCTATCTCCAGAATAAAACTGCGCTCCTGATGTTCTTTGAGGAATCAACCCGGACCAGAAACTCCATGGAAGCCGGGCTGGCCCAGCTGGGAGGACATGCCAACTTTCTCGACACCTCCACCATGCAGGTTTCTCACGGTGAGGTGGCCAAGGATACAGCGGTGATTCTGGGAAGCTACGGCCATGCAATCGCCTGTCGGAACTGCAACTGGGAGGAAGGAAATAAGTATTTAAGGGATATGGCTGCCAATACCCCCGTACCGATCATGAATCTTCAGTGTGATCTTTACCATCCCATGCAGGGGCTGGCCGATCTTCTGACCATCAAAGAAAAGAAGGAAATCACCAGAAATCTTAAGGTTTCGGTTATCTGGGCCTATGCAACAACCCATAAAAAACCAATTTCTGTGCCACTTACCCAGATTCTTCTCTTTCCTCGCTATGCCATGGATGTTACCCTGGCCTATCCTGAAGGTTTTGAGCTGCCGGAATGGGCCTATGAGCAGGCCAGAGAGAATGCTGCCAAAAATGGAGGATCTCTCAAGATCACCCATGATCAGGAAGAGGCCTACCGGGATGCTGATATTGTCATACCGAAGAACTGGGGCAGCTGGGTCAGCGATCCTGAGGATAAGCAGGGCAGCGCTCTGCTGGAGGCCAATAGGGACTGGAAATGCACCGAAGAGAGGATGGCCCTGGCCAGTGAGGATGTCATGTATATGCACGCTCTGCCGGCCGATCGGGGCAATGAAGTGGAAGACTCTGTAATTGATGGTCCCCGCTCGATTGTCTACAGCGAAGCAGAAAACAGACTCCATACCGCCAAGGCTGTTATGGCCCTGACCATGGGGGGACGGGGATAGATGGATATGAAGAACGCAGATGAAGTTATTGCCAAAATCAAGCAGGAAATAGCCGGCCATCAGGAAGAGATGGTCAGATTTATGCGGGATCTGATCCGCATCCCCAGTGAAAGCTGTCAGGAAAAGGAAGTGGTACAGCGGATTAAGGAAGAAATGGAAAAGGTTGGTTTTGCTGAGGCCTTTGTTGATGGTATGGGGAATATTATCGGTAGAGTAGGCAGTGGAGAAAGGGTGATTGCCTACGATGCTCACATTGATACTGTGGGAATTGGTGACCCGGCAGAGTGGAACTGGGACCCCTATGAGGGCAAGATGGAAGATGGTTATATTTATGGCAGAGGCGCTACCGATCAGGAGGCTTCCATGGTTTCTATGGTCTATGCCGGAAAAGCCATTAAGGATCTGGGTCTTCATAATGAATTCAGCCTCTATTTTGTCGGCTCTGTTCAGGAGGAGGACTGTGACGGTCTCTGCTGGCAGTATATTTTAAATGAAGAGCTGATCGACCCTGAACTGGTGGTTGTTACCGAGCCCACCAATCTCAACATTTACCGGGGTCACCGGGGCCGTATGGAGATGCAGGTTATCACCGAAGGTGTTTCCTGCCACGGCAGTGCCCCGGAAAGAGGGGTTAATTCTCTTTATAAAATGGCCAGGATTATCTCTGGAATTGAAAAGTTGAACGAAAGGCTCAAAGAGGATGATTTTCTGGGAAAGGGAACGATTGCAGCCACTCATATAACCAATGAAACTCCCAGCCTCAATGCCGTTCCTAATAAGACGCTCATCCACCTGGACCGGCGGCTTACTGCCGGGGAGGATAAGGAACTGGCTGTCAATCAGATCAGAGAGGTTATTGAGGCAGCTGGAGTTGAAGCAAGAGTAGAAATTCCCAGATATGATACCCCCAGCTATACCGGGCTGGTTTATGAAACCGAAAAATATTACCCTACCTGG
>PWFW01000249.1 GCA_003554225.1 Halanaerobiaceae bacterium
AAATATCCATACGGATGAGCCTGAGCATAATGACGGTCCTTTTGACCACACTGATGAGTGGGTAGGTCACGATGATTATGGTGCTCACGATGATTATACAGGCCATGAAGACCATCCATGGAATGGAGGTGCGCAGCATGAGGATTATCATATGCATCACGATGAACCTTATGATCATACTGATGCTCCCTATGATCATACTGATGCTCCCAATGACCATCAAGACGAATGGTCTGGACATTGGGATGAAATGAATTTGCACGATGACCACGAAGACCATGAGGATACTCATACAGACCACTATTGGCAGGACCATGACGATGGTTGGGAACATGACCATACAGATACTCATTCCGACAATACTTATCACGACCACTATGATATTTATACTGACAATCATTCTGATAATACCTGGCTTGACCATACCGATTGGCATGGAGACCACTCTCACTACCCTCATACTGATAATCATAACGATGGACCTAGACATACAGACCATCATCACTCTGATGGTTGGAGTTATCCCCATAGCGATAATTGGGTTGATTGGGGTGATTGGATTGATTTACCTGAAGAAGTTTAGCAATATTTATTTAGAGGAGGTCAATAATGTCTTTACAAATAATGCCAACTTTAGGGTGTAATTTTAAGTGTGAATACTGCTACGAGAAAGATAATAGACATCTAAAATCCTGGGATAGTTCTATGATGGATAAGTTGAAAACAAAGATTGTTAAAGAAGTTGAGTTAGGAAAGGAAAGAGTAGTACTTCACGGCGGAGAAGTAACAACTCTCCCTATTGAGGATTTTAGAAATCTAATAGAATTTACGTTTTATTTAAATAATGAGAAGCATACTTCTATGCAGACTAATGGGTTTAATATAACAGAAGAGCATATTGAAATATTTAAGGAGTTTAAAACAGATATAGGTATAAGTATTGATGGACCTTTCCCAATTAATAATAAAAGAGGTTTCGGGGATTTAGAAGAAAGAGAGCAATGTTACAATAGAGTTATGGATAATATAAGAAGATTAAGGAAAGAAGACATAAAGGTATCTATAATTTCTATAATCAATGAAAATCATATGGGAGAGGAGAATACCAAACTTTTTATAGACTGGCTTGATGAATTACAGAAATTGGGCATTAATTCTGGAAGAATGAATATGATGGATAAAGGGGCAGGAACTTATTTTACACACGAAGATGCAATTGGGTTTTATAAAACTGTAGGGGAATATCTTTTTGAAAATCCTGGAATGAAATTCTCTCCTATTAGAGATATGATAGATAACCTTCTAGGTTTAAGTGCAGGACCCTGCGGTTTCACTAAATGTAATATGGATGCTACACAGAGCTGTAAAATTATTCACGGTGACTTACAGATAGGCAATTGCTTGCACCCTGCAAGATTTAAAGAAGAAGTTCCTTTAAGAGATGAAACCAGTAGATTTCATGAAGAAAGAGATAGAAATTTAAGAAGTACACCTAGAGAAGAGAAAGGTTGTCAGGGGTGTAAATATTATGAGATTTGTTATGGAGGTTGCCCATCTTTAGCAGATGATGACCCTTTAACAGAAAGGTCTTCTGATTGTAAAATACATTATAGATTATATGAATGGTTAGAGGGGAAATTAAAAGGATTGCTCCCATTAATTAAACTTTTTAATGAGCAGGATGATAATCCTTTTGAAGCAATTATAAAGTCAGGTAGTACTATTCGAGGTGGCGGTGGTCATACTGATAGATTAATAGACCCTAAAACTGGGAAAGTGGTAGGAGAAGGTAGTAAAGGTAGATGGAAGAAAGCAGGAAGTTATAGTGACCATACTGACCAGTTAGTAGGCGAAGATGGAAAACCTACAAAGAAGAATCCAAATATAGAACCTGGAAAACCTTATAGTGACCATACCGATGAAATGGTTTCTGGAGATGGTGGTAGAACTTCCTCTGGCAAAATTAAATACCCTAAACCCGTATCAGAAGCAGAAAAAGATGGTCATACAGACCGTTTAATAGACAATAAAACAGGAGAGATAGTTAAGGATTTTAATAAAGGGGATAAGAAGTAATATGAAATCTTATCCTGAAAAAGATATTATAAGGGTTTGGGAGGATAAGGTAAGATTGATGGAAGGAAGGGAGTTATTTAATCTTTATATAGATAACCCCTTTTGTGTAAATCAATGTGTTTATTGTATTCATACGGGCAGTCATGCTGGCAAATATGCGAAGGATTTTAAATTCTATTATAAGCATTATCTACCAGAGCAGATAAGAAAATTCTCTCATATAATGGGTGAGAGAATACCTGATACGGTTTACTTTGGTGGAGGAACTTCCAATGTTCTTTCTACTTCTATGTTGGTGAATTTGTTTAATATAATACCTAATTTTAAGGAAATTCCGAATAAAGTATTTGAAGGCAACCCTAATTTGATGAACCAGTCCAAGTTGGATTTAATAAAAGAAAATAAATTTTCTTATGTTTCATTAGGTATTCAGAGTTTGAAAGATAGAGTTTTAGAGCAAAATAATAGAAGAGGTTATAATAAGGAGTTTTTAAAGAAAGTAGTTTCTGAAATTCAATCTTCAGGTTCTAAAGTAAATTGTGATTTAATGGCTTTTATAGGAATGTGTAGAGTAGAAAAGGATTTAGATAGGTTAGAAGAGGACTTTGAGGAATTGTTTGTAGATATAAGTCCAGATATTATAACAATCTATCCTGAAAGGCATTTTTTGAGAAAAGAGCAGGGTTTAAGTGGAGAAAAGGCAATTTTAGAACTCCGGAAAAGATTAATAAAATTGAGAGATAAGTTCAATCTTTGTGCTACAGATTTGATAGAAAGCAATAACCCCGAAGATGGCTATTATACAAATTATATGCTTTATAATATGTCCGATAAGGAGTATGGGAAAGTTAGAGTTTATTGTTCAACAGGACCTGTAGGAAATCAGCCTCATAGACAGAATGTGTTAGGTTTAGGAGGATATGCTGACCATAGACCCTGGAGTTATCATGGAAGAGATTTTGTATACAGCACTTTAAACGACAATTGGCGACCTGTTTACCTACCGAGGTGATACATTGTTGTGAGTAATATTAAATTTATTAGTGATGCTTTTGCAGGAGCTTCTAATATATACCTGGTCGAAGTGGATGGAGAGAAGAAAATTTTTAAATGGGGTAAATATACAGGAAATAAACATAAAAATCACGATTTAATTGTAGCCTTCAATGAAGTGTTTAGTATAAAGTTAGCGAATTATCTTGATGTTTTTAAAGTGCCTATAGAGGCAGATTTAGTAAAGGTTAAATTATCTTTAGACCTCTATGGGAAGGGATGTTTATACAGAGATTATACGGTAATTGTTATGATGGATTATGTAGAAAATGTAAAAAGGATGATGTCTGCTTCAGCTACAAAGGAGGATGTTGATAAGTTATCTTTAAGATTACGAGAACAGGAAAGGATGTTATTGCTTTTTGATTTTATAGTAGCCAATGGTGATAGAGGCATCTTATATCATCCTGACGGGAAGGTAAACAATATATTTGTTTTAAAAAGTGATATAGTTCCTATGGATTTTAATGCTTCCAGGTTAATTACACACCCAAAACATTTTCAGAATAAGTTAGACTATCTAAAGGGGGAGATAGAAAGAGGGAATTTATATGTTAAAACTCTTTTGGAGAAATTCTTAAGCACTTGCAATGAGGATTTTGTAAAAATTAAGGAAGAAATTTTTATAGGTATTGAATTGACTGATGCAGAAAAAGAAGAGTTAGATTCTTATTTTAAAACTGTCTTAAAGCGTTTTAATGAGAAAAGAAAAATACTTTATAAATTAGAATAAAAGGAGGAATAATAAATTGGAAATATCTACGGGTAAATATAATTTTGTAGATTATTTTGAGATAATGAAGGAGAAATCGGATTATATAGACAGTATAGAAGGAATACAGAGGAGTGGACACGGTAAATGTATTCATATCAATAAAATAGCACCTGGTTGCAGAGGTTGTTTTAATAGGGTAGGCAAGGGTTACGGGATGACCATTAAGTTAGGTAGTAAATGTAATCTCTCCTGCCCTTATTGTTTTGATGGGCAGGATAAATCAAAGGAAGTAACTTTATTAACTTTAAAAAGAAGGTTGGCTGATATTTATAGAAAGTCCCTTGATGCAGTAGAGTTTTCAGGATTTGCCTTCAGCAATGGAGAACCTCTTTTGTATATTGATAGAATGGCGAAGTTTGGTGATTTATTTAAGGATATAGAAAGAAGGAAAGGTATTACATTATGGAATAAACTTTATACAAACGGCACGGTTTTTACAGATGAAATTTTTGATAAACTATGGCATTGGAATTTTAAGGAGTTGAGATTTCATCCATCCGCATCTAATTTTTCAGATACGGTTTATAGAAATATGGAAAAAGCAAATGAGAGAGGGTTTGTAGTTGCTGTAGAAGAAGCAGCGTATCCTCCGAATAGAGATAAATTGCTAAATAACTTAAAGACTTTCCAGGAAGTAGGAGTGAAGCACGTCCAGTTATGTGAAACAAAGGTTTTTGAGTTTAATATAGATATGATAGCAAATGACTTTCCTGAAGGCAGGTTTTATTGGACTAACACACCTTTTCTTTATCATGAAGGTTTGACCTATGATGTTATGAAAAATGTTATTGATAACAATTATTCATTTTCTATCTTGGATTGTTCTTCTGAGGTATGGCGGATGAATCATGGAATTCATCATCAGATTGTGATGGAAGGTATAGAGGATGTATTTGCAGATTATGGACCTGCTTCAAGAGGTATAGGTGGAAGTTGGGAAAAATGCTAAAGGGAGGTTATTAATATGAAGGTTATTATCAACGGGAATACCTATGATGTGGGCAGTTATAGTTCAAATGAACAGGGGGATATAAATTATTTAAGGTTATATATTGATAGTAGCATTGATTTTAATGCCCTTGCGGATGATTTTAATGAAGCAGAGAGTGTAGAATTTAGTGACTTAGAACCTGAATTTGAGCATAATGATTATATTCTGCCATTCAGATGCACAAGAAGATTTTGGAAGAAAGAAGAAAAAGAAGAAATTTGGTTGGATTTAAAAGCAGAGTAACCAACTGCTAGGAGGTGATTGGTTTGGGAGGTAAGATTACAAAGCAGGAATTACATGAAGCTTTTAAAAATGAAATAGCAATAAAAGGTGAAATTAAGAAAGATGATTTAGATGAAGTTTTAAAGGAAAATTTAGCAATAAAAGGTGAAATAACAAAATACGACCTGGACCAAGAATTATTGGAAGAGTTAGAATCAATAGGAGATAACCCTGTTGTAATTTCAGCTCCAAGTGTGGCAATGATTTATCCCTGGGTTGATGTTTTTATGCCTGATTTTGATAGAGGCAGAGATTTTCTCACATTAAGTTTGAAGTATGAGGATAGTTCAGAACAGATAGCCAATGACCCTGTAGCAATGATGGTTATTATGGAAGAAGAAAGATTTGAATCCAACCAGTATAGGAGTATTCCAGACAGTTATAGGTCGGCATTTATGGCTTTAGGAGTAGATACTCCTGTCATGCATTTATTGGCTTATGTAGAGATGTTTTTAGCAGAATATGATTTGGGTATGGAGAACTACGAATTTTACGAAGGTATTTTAGCAACTTCTAAAGATTTAAGTAACTCAATACATGCAATGAGAGTTATTATGGATGGAGAAGAGTTGGAAGGACTTATAGATTATAGAGTGGAGGAAGAATAATGAGTAGTTATGAGAATTTAAAAGATGTGTTTTTTGACAGCGAATTCCATGTAGGCAGGGGATTAGCCACGTATGGGGATTTATCAGAAGAGATTCTGAATGAATTGGCAACCTGGGAGGATGTTGTAAATAGTGAAGATGCTATGAATGAAGTGGTAAGTGTGAATGAGTTAGTAATCGGAGTGTCTAGGTCGAGGGTGGCCATGGATGCAGTAGCAGCTAGTGAAACAGCAATGAATATAAT
>PWFW01000141.1 GCA_003554225.1 Halanaerobiaceae bacterium
GATTGAAAAAAAGGTTAAGACAGCTAAAACAGTATCCCTCTGTAATTATTGGCTTAACATTGATTACAATCTTGATTATCACAGCAATTATTGCTGTAATAGTTATACCCTATGAAGAAGCGGTAATGCTCTGGCGGGGGGGAGCGGTCTGGGCTGAAAGCCCCCGAAATGCCCGTCCTACCTATGTGGACTGGTTTACCCGGGATGACCTGCCCCGGACTGATGTGATAGACGCCAGAGACTTTCCCGAGTATAAAACCATGGAATCTATGAACGGAGTCAAAGAGTTTGAGTTTGTTTTACCCTATGATTTTCAGTATGATGGTTTCCCCCGGGAATTTAATCTTTTCTTTGAAGCTGAATATGAGGAGACCAGGCCTCATGTCTCTGTTATGATAAGAACTCCGGATGGTCGGGAGTTTAAAACAGATGATTTTTCGATTCAGCGGACCTCGATAAGAAGGCTGGGACAGCTGACTGAACTCAGGCGTCAGGCAGGTGGTCTGGCTCCCCGGATAGGAATTTTTAGAGATCCCGATTATGAAGATCATGTTCCCTTAAAGGGAGAATATGAAATAATTGTCAGCGGTTTTCTCTTTGAAGAGGATGCTGATATAAATGTTAGAGCGGTTTCCTACGGTCAGGTCCACGGCTTTGGCGGCACTGACCACCGCAGAAGGGATCTGGGTGTTGCCCTGCTCTGGGGCACTCCAGTAGCTCTGATGTTCGGTGTGCTGGCAGCAGTAGGAGCAAATATTTCAACCTTCATAATATCAGCTGTGGGCGTCTGGTACCGGGGTTTTGTCGATGCCGCGATTCAGAGGGTGGCCGAAGTTAATATGATCATCCCCAACCTGCCACTTTTAATTCTGGTGGGAATGTTTTACTCCCGGAGTCTCTGGGTTATGCTGGGCGTGATAATAATTAAAGGAGTTTTCAGCCCGGCTATTAAAACCTACCGGGCTATGTTCTTGCAGGTCAGGGAATCACCCTTTATCGAGGCAGCCGAGTCCTATGGCACCAGCGATAAAAGAATTATTTTCTTTTATATGCTGCCGAAAATTATCCCGACCTTAATTCCTCAGTTTGTTACAGTGATACCGACCTATGTATTTCTCGAGGCTTCACTGGCAGTACTGGGGCTGGGTGATCCGGTCCTGCCCACCTGGGGCAAGCTCTTGAACGATGCTCTGGGAGAAGGAGCCCTATATATGGGGCACTTTTACTGGGTACTTCAGCCTGCTTTTCTGCTGATATTAACCGGCCTGGGTTTTGCCATGACAGGATTTGCCCTGGATAGAGTTTTAAATCCCAGACTGAGGAGGCAGTAAGATGGCTAATGATACTAAAGTAGCAGCAAATAATGCTGAAAAAAATAAGCATCTAGAAGAGAAGACAGCCAATGTTCTGGAAGTCCAGGATATGTACCTTTATTTTCAAACAGGCAAGGGGATAGTTCAGGCAGTCGATAAAGTAGACTTTGCTCTGGAGAGGGGTAAAAGCATGGTAATTGTGGGAGAATCCGGCTGCGGTAAAACCTCACTGGGCCGGGCTATCCTGCGGCTGCTGCCAGAAAATGTTTATAAATACGAGGGCAGCTGCCTTTTGAATGGAACTAATATTATGCAGTATGATGATGAGAGATTTCGCAAGGAAATTCGCTGGAAAAGAGCGGCTCTGGTACCTCAGTCTTCCATGAATTCCTTAAATCCGGTATTGAAGGTTTCTGATCAGGTGGCCGAGCCCATCCTTATTCATAACCTGGCAGATAACAAGGAGCAGGCGCGGGAAAAGGCCGCAGAGGCCTTTAAAAAAGTGGGGGTTCCTGTGGATTTTCTCGATAGATATCCCTTTGAGCTGAGCGGAGGAATGAGGCAGAGGGTGGCGATTGCAACCTCTCTGGTTACAGATCCGGATTTTATTATCCTGGATGAACCTACCTCTGCTCTCGATATGCTGACCCAGGCTAACATTATGAATGTTTTAACCAGGCTGAAAGAGGAGATTGATATCAGCTTTGTGCTCATAACTCATGATGTCAGTACTTCCAGCGAGATAGCAGATATGGCAGCTATAATGTATGCCGGACAGATAGTGGAATTTACCGATGCCTATACCTTCTTTGGCCCCCCCCTTCATCCCTACTCCGAGAGATTGATGGCAAGCGTTCCAACTCTGGAGGCTGAGGATGAAGAGCTTGGGTTTATTCCGGGACAGCCGCCCAGCCTGATTAATCCACCCACGGGCTGTCGTTTTGCTGAACGCTGCGAGGAAGAGTTTGAACTCTGCAGCGAGGAACCTCCAAGCTTTGAAATGGAAGATGGCAGAACAGTCAAATGCTGGTTATACAGAGAAGGTGGTGAACGTAATGCCAACTACGGAAAATGATCTCTTATTAATGGCTAAAGATCTCCGTACCTGGTTTGAAATTAAAAAATGGGGTTTTCTCCATGTAGGTCATGTCAGAGCTGTTGATGGAGTTAATTTCACTCTGGATCGAGGAGAATCGGTATCTCTGGTTGGTGAATCTGGCTGTGGGAAAAGCAGTCTGGCCAAGACCATTATGGGGATTCACCAGCCTACTGAAGGAGAATTGATTTTTGAAGGGAACACCGTTGATTCTACCGATGAACAGAGCATGCGTCAGTATAAATCTGAAATTGGCTTTGTTCAGCAGGACCCCTATGGAGCACTGCCACCCTTTATGTCAATCCAGAGAATACTGGAAGAGCCGATGATAGTAAATGGGATTAAGGATAAAGAAAAAAGACTGAAAAGAATCCACCAGGTCATGGAGGAACTTAAAATGACCCCGGTGGAGGATTTTCTCAAAAAATATCCTCATATGTTAAGTGGAGGTCAGCAGCAGAGGATAGTTATTGCTCGTTCGCTGGTGTTGAATCCCAAGCTG
Organism: Halanaerobiaceae bacterium; assembly: GCA_003554225.1. Taxonomy (GTDB): domain Bacteria; phylum Bacillota; class Halanaerobiia; order Halanaerobiales; family Halarsenatibacteraceae; genus T1SED10-84. The sequence goes on from PWFW01000141.1 coordinate 2,912, forward strand.
ATTATGGCTGATGAACCGGTTTCCATGCTGGATGCTTCAGTCAGAGTAGAAATTCTGGAATTGATCAAAAAAATTCAGGCTGAAAGAGAACTTGCGGTTATATATATTACTCATGATCTTTCCACAGTCCGTTATTTTTCAGAAAGAATCTGGGTAATGTACGGCGGCAAAATTGTGGAACAGAGCCCGGTTCGAGATCTTTTGAAAGAGCCTGCTCATCCCTATACCAGGGCTTTGCTGGAGGCAATTTCTGAACCTGATGCCGATAATATTCACAACTATAAGAAGGTGCCGCCCGGTGAGCCGCCCAGTCTCTTAAATCCTCCCCGGGGCTGCCGTTTTCATCCCAGATGTGAGCATATGATTGAGGGACTCTGTGATCAGGAAATTCCACCCGATTTTCAGCTGGCCAATAATCGCTTGACTGCCTGCTGGCTCTTTCGGGATGAGGAGGAAGCCGGTGATGTTGCAATCTAGCTCCCAAAGATTTATAGTTCTGGGGCTGGCAATGATAGTTTTAGCCTGGCTTATGGTTTTTGTCATGATTCTGAATCTGGTTCAGGAAACCTTTGCTCTCAGTTTTCTCAGTTATGCTCTGGGACTGGGTGGTTTCTTCACCGGTCTACTGGGTATTTTCTCCAGCTGGAGCAGACAGAAGGACCGGAAAGAAATACAGGAGTTAAAAGAAGCAGCAAGGCAAAAATCTGATGATTATGTTCCCTACTTTTTTAAAATGGATGCTGAAGATGAAGACTTTCAGGAGTTCCTGGAGAAGGAAGAAGAACGCAATAAATCGGGCTGAGGTTATGTGTTTATGGTTTATTAATCGTGTTAATAAAATGATACAGCAATAACTGGATGCTGTAAGTTATAGTTCAGCATAAATATACTGGATAAATCCAGTAGAATAAGGCAATACAAGTTACAAAAGCCAGACCCAAATACAAAAACCTCCGGCCGGAAAAAGCCGGAGGTTTTATCTTTAAAATGGTGCCGAGAGTGGGATTCGAACCCACACAGGCGATAATTGCCCGCAGCGCCCTCAACGCTGTGCGTCTGCCAGTTCCGCCATCTCGGCAGTGCAATTAATATTATACCACAAAATCGCAGGCTGTCAACCAGGAAAATAATATTATGAAGTTATACTTCCGGGAGAATTATGTTAAATGCTGTAGATAATTTTAATTTGAAGCAGGAGAAACCTGCCTCTGTACTTAACTTATTAATATAGGGAAAATTATTTTCAAGAGTCAACTTCTAATCTGCTGAAATACTTTGCTGGGCTGATATTTTTATTAAGATATTTATGGCAGCAAAGGTATTATAATATGAATGCAAGGTACTTAAAATGCTGCATTTAAGAGGTTTTTATTTAAAAAATTTAAAATTATTTCTTCAAAGAGCACTGGATTGATAAACCAATGTTTTAGTTATCAGCCTGAATTTTTTATTTCCAGAAATACAAAGACCAGGGAGTTGTTATAAGTGACAGTAATTAACAGAGCATTTCTCAGTGTTTCAGATAAAACCGGGTTAGAAAAACTGGCTGAAACGCTGACAGATAATGGCATTGAACTGATTGCAACCGGTGGTACAGCTGAGCATCTAAAGGAAGCCGGTTATAAAGTCACCTCTGTTGCTGAAATTACCGGTTATCCTGAGCTTTTGGGCGGCAGAGTAAAATCTCTTCATCCGGCTATCTTTGCCGGTCTGCTGACCACCGACAGGGAAGAGGATCTGGCAGAACTTGAGGAACAGGAGATAGAAACGATTGAACTGGTAGTCTGTAACCTCTATCCCTTTGGAGAAACTGTTGAAAAGCATCCCGGTGATCATGCTGCAGCAGTAGAACAGATAGACATAGGGGGACCATCACTAATCAGAGCAGCAGCTAAAAATCATCAGCGGGTTACAGTATTAACTGATCCGGAGCAATATGAGGATTTCAGGACTAAATTAAACACAGATGAACTTGATCTTGATTACCGAAAAAAATTAGCGGGAGAGGCTTTTAAACTAACAGCTGATTATGATTCCCAGATAACCTCTTATTTTACAGGTCTTTCCCGGGAAAATAATAAATCTAAAGCTGGCTCCAATCTCTTTCCTGATCATATTTCTATCCTTGGGGATCACAGGGTTGAGCTAAAGTATGGAGAGAATCCCCATCAGCAGTCTTCAGCTTATCTCACAGCAAATTCAGATCTTGAGCGAAATCAGGGTCAGTCAATCTTGCTGGGAGATCTTCAGGCCGGAGAAGAGCTCTCCTATAACAACTTAAATGATGCTGCTGCTGCTCTGGAACTGGTGCGGGAATTTTCCGGCCAGTCAGCTGCAGCATTAATAAAGCATACCAATCCCTGCGGACTGGCAGTATCTGATTCTCCGGTAGTTGCCTTCCGTCGAGCTCATGCCGGCGACCCGGAATCAGCTTACGGCAGCATCGCTGCCCTAAACCAGCAGGTTGATGCGGCTCTCAGCCGGGAAATAACGGGAGGAAGAAAGTTTATCGAAGTAGTGGTGGCTCCTTCTTTCACTCCGGAAGCAGTAGATATTTTAACCGAGCGCTGGGATGAGATTAAACTTCTGGCAGTGGGAGAATTTACTGATCTGCCGGAACCCAGACTGGAGTTTCGTTCTTTACCCGGGGGTTTTCTACTTCAGGAGACGGATGATGTCAAGCTCTCCCGGGATAACTTTGCAGTTGTTACTGAGAGCGAACCAAAGGAGAGTGAAATGGCAGATCTGTTATTTGCCTGGAGAGCAGTAAAGCATGTGAAATCCAATGCCATTGTACTGGCCAGGGATAATGCTCTGGTAGGTGTAGGTGCCGGACAGATGAGCAGAATTGATGCAGTCAGGCTGGCCGGCCGCAAGGCCTCTGGCCGGCAGCGGGGCGGGGTTATGGCCTCCGATGCATTTTTTCCTTTTCCTGATGCGGTTGAGGAGGCTGAAAGACTGGGCATTAAAGCAATAATACAGCCTGGGGGCTCAATTCGAGATGAATCGGTTATCAAGGCCTGTGAAAAAGCGGATATAAAAATGGTTTTTACCGGGCGGCGCCA
>PWFW01000214.1 GCA_003554225.1 Halanaerobiaceae bacterium
CACAGCAGACCCGGGAACAGTACTGAGCCTTTTCCTGCAGACTGCGGGAACCATTACATTGTAAAAAGACAGCCGACTCCGGAGCAAAGCCCAGATCAAACTCCAGGGATTGACCGGAAAGCTGGTCCTGTCTTTGTTCCAGCATGTCTTCAAAATCACTGGCCCAGATTATTCTTCTGTCCTGAAATATTTCGGGAGTGCCTGTTTCCAGTTCCGACCATCTGGTATGACCGGTGGCCAGTACAACTTCAGAAATATCATCAACCTCTTTTTCACCTTCGTCCCCAGAGCTTATCAGGGTAAAACCTCCCTGCTCCTGCAAAGAATCCACAACAGTTGTGTTATACATAATATCAATAGCCTGGCTTTCCCGGACCTGATTAAAGACGGAATCTACCAGACAAAGGTTACAGCGGGTACATAAACTATCAGCCTTACAGCCATAGTTTTTAATGTTCCCCCCCAGGCTGTCCTCTTTTTCCACCAGCAGTACCTGCTGGCCGGCTGCAGCCAGTTCGGCTGCAGCCGTGCAGCCTGCTATGCCACCTCCTATAACAGCTATTTTTGACATTTTATTCGCCCCTTTAATTTGCTTAATCCAGTTCTCCAGCTCTAGACGCTTTGAGATAATTCATGGCATGCTGGTCAGCATTGGTGAGCACCTCGGCAGCCTTAATCAGTTTCATCATCTGATCATCTAAGGGATCAATTATGGCCGAGTCCATGCCCCGGCTGATTCCCATTACAATAAAGGCCTGGTTCAGAAGAGAACGATGCGGCAGTCCAAAGGAAATGTTGCTCAGGCCGCAGGTTATATGGATATCCTCGTTATAATTGGATAGCGTTTCGATGGCTTCCAGAATCTGCAGACCCACTGTACCATCAACGCTAATGGGATTAATGATGGGATCGACAAAAATATTTTCTGCCGGTACCCCATCCTCAATCAGTTTATCGACCAGTTTTTTGCCATAATTAATCCTGTCTTCGGCATCATCAGGCATTCCCTCATCGCTCATGCATAGAGCAATCACCTTGGCATTAAATTCCTTGACAATAGGCAGCACATTGGCATACCGTTCTTCTTCCAGAGTAATGGAATTAATCATGGGAGTACCCTCATGCTTTTCAGCCGCAGCCTTCAAAGCCTTGGCACTGGGACTGTCCAGAGCGAGAGGTTTATCGACTGCCTCCTGAACAACCTCAACCAGCCAGAGTAGATGATCGATCTCCTCTTCCACAAAGGCCCCGGCATTCACATCAATATAAGAAGCACCTGCCTTCTCCTGCTTTTGGGCTACATCCTGGATAAATTCCTTATCACGTTCGGCAATTTTTTCTTTAATCTCATCTCTGGTGGAATTAATCAATTCACCAATAACAATCATAATTATCTACCTCCTAATTATTTAACTTTTTTCAGGTAATCTGATTAAAACAGCAAAAGTTCTCCGCTCTGGAGAAAGTTGCTGTTATCTGGAATAATGAACTTCAGGGCAAACACTCAAGAGAACAAAAATCTGTACTGTCCTAACCGGACTGATGTCAAACCAAATTGGAGCGCAAAACCAGCATCCCTGGTGAAAAGTGAGCAATTTCCTGATTTTCTTCCCCCCGCAGCAGCTTTTTGAGTAAATCAGGAGATCCCTGCTGCTCGAAGTATTCCAGTCCGATAAAATCAGCTACTCTGCGAGCATATTCCCGATACTCGATCAGCTCCTTCTCCGGCAGCCAGGTGTTGATAAAAACCAGTCTGGTATAATTGCGATACTCCATTTCTATGGTTTCCCGGGCTATCTCCTTACCCACTACCTCTAGATAGTTATCATATTCACTTAAGGGATCCCCTCCAAATTCTATCCATCCCCGGGAAAGGTAAATAGTCCCAGGAGAAGCTTTAAATTCTTTCAGATAACTCTGAGCAGATCCTAATAATAATGAAATGCAGTCATGAGCTCTGGGAATAATCAGAGTAGCACTTTCTCCACTCAAACCGGATGTGCCATGGGAGCAAAGCCCATAGCCCAGCCTGATGCACCTGTATCCCTGGGCTTCCCCCTGAGAAATCGCCTGCTGCAGAGTATTATTCAACTTATCCGGAGTGCGGTGTAAGCCGTACTCCATAAACTGACAATCCATGCCGGGATCCAGTGCTTCAATTTCAGGCCTGATAGTAGAGCAGGCTATTATTTTATCCACTTCTTATTAACCTCCTGTTTAGGCAGTCCAGGGTTTGCCGACTGCTGAAAATTCCAGCCTGGTTTCTATAAATATTTTATCATCCTCCCGAAAAGAGGAAAGCCTGCCGTATTTATCTTCCCTCTCCATATTAATCTCTAAATCTTTACCCCCGGCCTCCCGGCCTCGTTTCAGAACATATTCCCGGCCAATTCTTTCAGCCTCAGCCAGGGCAGCTTCCAATTCCTTAAAACCCAGTCTTTCTTCTGGAGTATGAACTGCATATCCAGCGCCGACTTCATCTGGCCTGATTATTACAGTAACCCGTTCAATTATTTTCCCCATAACAGTGCCAACAGCATTGGCCACTTCAGCTGCTTCAGGCAGTTTCAATTCAGCCCCCAGCATTCTGGCAATTTCCGGAAAATAAGCCCGGACCGGGGCTCCAACCCCGATCAGTGGTTTTTTCAGCTGCAGCATCAACTCCAGAAACTCACCATCAGGATTAACCAGCATCCTGTCAAGCAGATACTCAACCTCCCGGGATGAAAAGTCCAGTTCAGCTCCCTCCTGCTCCAGAGCTGCCTCTACCACCAGTAAGGCAGTTCGATAATAGACCAGAAAAAGCACATCTTCAGCCAGCTCCTCCTCTGACTGCCCCCGACGTTCTGCCATAATCTTCAGAGCCAGCTCGGCAGCCTCCCGGTTCCAGTCAGTATAGCTTCCCTGCCAGTGCAGGATATCTGTGGGAGTGAGAGAAGCCCGATGCAGACAGCCGGTTTCTACCAGCTTCTCCCAGGGAAGCAGCTCAGCATCAACCTCGAGTTTCCTGGCCAGCCTCCAGATAGTATGAGGTTTTTCTTTGATTTCTTCCAGAATTTTTTTCTGCAGGCGGGAAAGGGAAAACTTTTCGGGATCTCTGATGTGAACCAGAGCACTCACTGGCTGATAGGTCAACGGATAGGGGGCGAAACGCTCAATCTGCTTGAGCTCTTCCAGCAGGCTGGGATACCTGGTTGTGGCCCAGGATAGGGGAAAGACTCGTTGAGGTCCCAGATCAAGCTCTCCTTCCGAAGAAATTTTTACCAGACTGTCTCCGCCAAGACCAATGGTTCTGATATCGGCAGCCTTAATTCTGGTATGCCAGCCACCAACTCTGGCTCCCTGGGGATTTATCCGGGGAGAACCATCCTGTAAAACAGCCAGATCGGTGGTTGTGCCGCCCATATCAACAATAATACCGTCCCGAACACCTGCCAGCTGACGGGCCCCGACAACGCTGGCAGCAGGACCTGATAAGGATGTTTCCACCGGTCTTATGCGAGCTTCCTGCTCGCTGATAAGACTGCCATCTCCCCTGACGACCATCAGGGGGGCATTTATCTCATTTTTGCTAAGCATTTTTTTGACACTATCAATCAACCCGGTGATTAGAGGTAAAAGCCGGGCATTAAAAACTGCGGTTGTTACCCTTTCCTGAAAACCCAGATCAGAGCTTAACTGATGAGCAGCAACCACCGGATAACCGGTGGTTTCTGTGATAATCCTGGCTGCCTCTTTCTCCTGAATAGGATTTCTCATACCCAGATAACCGCAGACAGCATAGGCATCAACTTTTTTCTCAAGCTCCCTGGCGGCCTGGCGAACCTCCTCATCATCCAGTGGTTCTTTTATCTTGCCCTTGATCGTGCAGCCGCCGGCTACCACCCGCTGGTGGCGGGTAGGCAGGTCCTCCTCCGGATTAAAGCCTATCATAATGGCCCCGACCTCAGCACCCTGGCCCTCTACAATGGCATTGGTGGCCAGGGTGGTAGAGAGCGAGACCAGCTTAATGTCATCAGTTTCAACTTCGGGAACGGCAAGAAGTTCCTGCAGACAGTTCCCTATAGCCTGAGTCAAATCACTCCGGGTGGTAACTGTTTTTGTGCTGGTAATTATTGCCTCATCCTTTAGATCAATCACTACTCCATCGGTAAAGGTTCCTCCGGTATCGATCCCCAGAGCAAGATTTGCCATCTTCCTGCCTCCTCCAGCTCAACAGCTGAAACCTCTAGTTTCAGCAGTAACATCTGAGATGAAATCTAGGATTTTTATTTAAGACACTACTATAACTTATTAAACATTGACCGGAACAATTCCTGCATTTGCTTTTACATTTTATTTTCAGCACGCTCAACAATTTCATCCAGCCTCTTGACAACATCATCAGGAAGAGGTTCAGGCTGGTAGTTTTCCAGGATATCCTTAACCTTTTCATTGGCCCTATCAAACAGGGTTTTTTCACCGTTCATCTCCCAGTTATCATAGAAAACCCTCTGGAAAAGTTCCGGATACCAGGTTTCGCTCTTGAAATATTTCATGGTGTGTTCATCACCCAGGAAATGTCCGCCGGGGCCGACTCTATCAATCACATCGGTAGCCAGAGTATCATCATTGACTTCAATTCCCCGCACTATCCGGCGGGCATAACCAATCAGCTCATCAGAAATTACCAGATTTTCCAGAGAAGCGGCATTACCATGCTCAATATAACCGACATCATGGTTGAGATTGGCTCCCGACTGGGCGGTAATTAAAATCGAAAGAGCATCCTCAATGGCGGCCTGCTCATCTACAATTTTGGAATCGGAGCAGCCGCAGGTACCGAACATCGGAATATCCAGATAGTTAGAAACATCAGCCAGAGCAGCCTGCATCAGATCAAATTCAGGAGCTCCATAGGAGAAAATGGTAGTATTCATATCCATAATGGTAAAGACTCCACCCATTATGAAGGGATTGCCGGCATTGGTCTGCTGATTTAATACCAGACCGCTCAAGCTTTCTGCCAGCCCGGTTGCCATCGCTCCAGCTAGAGTAGCCGGTACAGTTCCTCCAGCCATGATACAGGGTGTATAAACCACCGGCAGTGATTTTTTGCCGGCCAGCACCAGTTTCTGAGCAGCATCTTCAGCATGCTGCAGAGGAGAGATCGGTTCGGCATAAAGAGTCATAAAGGGATTATTTCTCAGCTCTTCTTCGCCTCCCACGACTGCCTCACACATTTCTATTATATCAGCATAACCGGCCACATCATTGGCCGTAATAACTATCGGTTTCGAAGTATTGAGCACCATCGCCTGAAATTGATGGCGATCATAGACAGGCTGAGGAACGTCCTGGACAATCCCCAGAGACATGACAAAATCCATGTTTTCCAGAGCATCTATGGTTTTGGTTGCCATGGCAACAGTCTCTTTGCTGGCAGTTACTCTATCACCGGTATAGGGATCGATGAACTTCGGAGTATCAGAGCCGGTGCCGAAATAGGCATTATTGCCGGTCAGTTCCATTACCCGCTCCCTGGTCCGACTGTTGCTGAGAGTCACCTTGCTGGGAGCTGTTGATATGGCCTGATCTACCAGGCGGGCTGGAATCCTGACTCTATTATCTTCAACAAAGCAGCCGGCATTCTTCATGATTTCTATAGCTTCTTCATCATGATAGACAACCCCGGTGCTCTCTAGAATTTCCATGGAGGCTTCCAGGATCTTTTTTATCTGATCTTGAGAAAGTACCTCTAAAACAGTTCCTGCATTAACTTGATAACTGCTTTTCATGATTTACCCCCCTGACCTATTTATCTTCCAGAAGTTCAAAGGCAAGATCCTTGGCTGAGGCAGCATCCGGTGCCCAGCCGTCTGCTCCTATCTCATCGGCAAACTCCTTGGTAACCGGGGCTCCTCCCACAATTA
>PWFW01000057.1 GCA_003554225.1 Halanaerobiaceae bacterium
AAGGCAGGTTATTTTCCCAGATATCTAAAAATTTGTCGGTGTCTAAAGTTAAATTGCCCGGTTCCTGCCGGGGAAGCAGAGAGGGACCGGTTTCGGGATCGTAAAAATATATTTCATCTTTTAGATTATTATAACCTATAGCGACCATATAATGCTGCCATTTCAAGCCATCTCCCACCATAACAATAACAGGTATCCCCCGGGAAAGATGGTATTTAAGATTATCAAGATTACCGATTCGAGCCGAAGCATTGAGCTGATTGGAGCGCAGGTGTCTCAGTATCCTGTGAGGGGGAACACCGATATCAAAGGGCAGGGGATAGGACATCTGGCGATAGTTTTCTGATCCCAGAGCATGCTGGTTGTAAAAGCGCTGAACAAAGGCAGTACTATAACCGGCACATTGATTGTAGCCCTGAAGATAATAGCCATCAGTGATAAATGGTGTATAATACTCGGGATAGGGCTGAACCTCAATCTCGGGGGCTGCTGAGGGCAAAAATTCAACTGAGGGAAAAAGGGGCGCTAATAGAGAACCGGCAATTATAAAGACAGATAGCAGTTGAATTGCCGGAATAAATTTTAACATTTAAATTCACCTCTAAAGAATTTAGCTGACTTCACAAAAATATCACAATTTAATTATACCTTATTTGTCAGCAAATAGCAATAGAGATTTAATTTTTAAATCAGTTTTCTGTTTCTTTTCTGTGGCGGTTCAGCTTTTCTCTAAGATTTTCAAGCTGTTCTGCTGCCCGGCAGGGAGCCGGTCCTCCAGGAGCGTCGCGGCTTGACACTGCCTTCAGGGGCAGGAGACATTCCATCAGTTCAGGTGTTAATTTCTCGCTTTCTTCGGGAAAGAGCTCTTTAAATTCTGCCAGGCTCATCTCTTCCAGGCCCTTATTTTTACTCAGGGCATAATTGACCGCTTTTCCAGCCAGCTGATGGGATTTTCGGAAGGGCAGCCCCTGGCTGCTTAAATAATCTGCCAGTTCGGTAGCGTTGAGGTAACCCCGGGAGAGAGCTTCCTTCATTTTTTGTCGGTTAAATTTAACCCCACGGAGAAAGACCGGCAGCACCTCCAGCACCTGTTTTAAGGTGTTGACAGAATCGAAGAGGGACTCCTTATCTTCCTGAAGGTCCTTGTTATAGGCCAGCGGCAGACCTTTGATTACCATGGCCAGCTGTTGATAGCTGCCAGCGAGCCGGCCGGTTTTGGCCCGGATAAGCTCCGCTATATCCGGATTTTTTTTCTGGGGCATAATGCTGCTGCCGGTTGCTACAGCATCATCAAGTTCGATAAAATTATATTCCGGACTGTTCCAGATAATAATTTCTTCGGCCAGGCTGCTTAGATGCAGCATAATGCTGAGCGAGCAGTGCTGAAATTCCAGAAGAAAATCCCGGGCTCCCACTGTGTCAAGAGAATTGGCTGAAGGTCTGTCAAAACCAAGCTTCTCCGCTGCCCACTGTCGATCTATATTAAAGGGAGTTGTCGCCAGAGCTCCGGCACCCAGCGGGCAGATATTTACCCGCTGTCGGCAGTTTTTAAGCCTTTCCAGGTCCCGGCACAGTCGCTGGGCATGGGCCAGGAGGTGATGGGCCAGGGTAACCGGTTGTGCGGGCTGGAGATGAGTGTAACCCGGGATAAGGGTCTCTAAATGTTCTGCAGCCAGCTCACAGAATAGTTCCAGCAGTTCTATCAGTTTTGCCTGTATTTTATCAATCTGATCCCTGAGATACAATCTGATATCGAGAGCCACCTGATCATTTCGGCTCCGAGCAGTATGCATTTTTCCTGCCACTGAACCGATTTCTTCAGTAAGCAGATCCTCTATCAGGGTATGAATATCCTCAGCCTGCCAGGGAAGCCTGCCCTCTTTCCGGACAGCTTCAAGCCTCTTTTTTACAACCTCCAGGCCGGCCAGTATTCTTTCTTTTTCCTCTTCACTGATAATTTGCTGTCTGGCCAGCATCTGGACGTGGACCTGGCTTCCTTTGATATCATAGGGATAAAGCTCAAAATCAAAACCCAAAGAAGAGTTAAAGCGCTCAACAGCATCAGCTGTCCTGTCCTGAAATCTTCCTCCCCAGAGTTTCATGAAATCAAATCCTTTCTTTTTCCTTCTTTTCCGTTCAGTTTATATAGATGTTCTATTAATCATTGTGGTCAGATTATATTGAAGGTCCGGGAGGGATCAGATCCCTCGGCTGACTTTTTATCACAGCTGGCTGCTACCCTGAGGGGTAGAGACCAGAGTTTAATGAAACCAGCTGCCGAGTTGTGATCAAAGGTGTCATTTTCATCATAGGTAGCCAGGCCTTCGTCATAGAGAGAGTTCAGCCGGGATTTCCGGCCGATAATCTGACACTGTCCCTGAAAAAGCTTGATTTTAACCTGGCCGGTAATTTTGCTCTGAAAGGTGGCAAAGAAATTCTGCAGGGCAACCCTCAGGGGAGAAAACCAGAGTCCGTAATAGACCAGCTCGCTGTATTTGGACTGGATCGATTCTTTAAAATGCAGGCTTTCCCGATCCAGCACCAGGGAGGAAAGATCCTGGTGGGCAGCCAGCAGAATGGTAGCGGCCGGCGCTTCGTAGATTTCCCGGGACTTTATGCCGACCAGTCTGTTTTCCACCATATCGATTCTGCCCACTCCATAGGTAGAGCCAATTTTATTTAACCTGGTTATCAGTTCTGTGGGATTCAGGGCTTCTCCATTGATCGATACCGGAATACCTTCCTGGAAACCCAGAGTTAGATAGGCCGGTTGATCCGGAGTGCTGGTGACCTCCCGGGTCCACTGATAGGCATCAGCAGGGGGCTCCTGCCAGGGGTCTTCCAGATCTCCGCATTCCACGCTAATACCCCAGAGGTTTTCATCGATACTGTAGGGGGAATCCTTGGTGGCCTGAACGGGAATATCATGCTCTCTGGCATAATCTATTTCATCTTTCCGGGTGGTAAATCCCCAGTCTCTTAAGGGAGCAATCACCTTAAGGTCGGGATTGAGTGAATTGAAGGAAGCTTCAAAACGGACCTGATCATTACCCTTGCCGGTGCAGCCGTGGGCAACAGCATCTGCTCCCAGCTTATCAGCATGTTCTGCCATCCGGGCAGCGATCAGGGGACGGGCCAGAGCTGTAGCCAGGGGATACTTGCCTTCATAAACAGCACCAGCCTGAAGGGCCGGGAAAATATGGCTGGTAATAAACTCCTTTTTGAGATCTTCAATTACAACCTGGCTGGCCCCGGTGGCCAGAGCTTTTGCTTTCAGAGCCTGTCTGTCCAGGTCCTGCTGTCCCAGATCGGCTGTGTAGGTAATAATATCTGCTTCATACTTTTCCTGCAGCCATTTAATTGATACAGAAGTGTCCAGTCCTCCAGAATAGGCCAGTAAAATTTTATTAATCTTTTCAGTCATTTTATATCCTCCTTGAAAATTATAAATCATTTAGCAAATTTGTTGCAAATTAACCTTTGATAATAAACAAATTGACTACTGTCCTGATAGATTTATGAAGAAAGCCTGAGCAGAGTCTTGCTGTTTGCCAGACGAATATTTCTTATATTTTAAATGAAAGAAAAACCTTCATGCTCTGGCAGAGTGCAAAACAATAAATTAAAAACTACCTGATATTTTTCTAGGTAAATATTATGATAATCTTAGACCTGAGCGGGTTCCGGCGGCCAGAAAAACAATTCTGCTGACTGCCATAGTTATCTCCTCCCTGTTTTTCTTTGTAAAAAGCCCATATAATTTTTTCTGAAAAATAAAAAACCCCCCCCAACTTAATAGTCAGAGACGGTTAATTAACCGCGGTGCCACTCCAGTTAACAGAAAAATTCTGTTCGCTCGCAGGGCCGTTAACGCCGGCTGACGGCCCTTCCTAATACTGATAGCAGCAAGATTCTCTGCTGTCAGCTTCAGAAAAGCATCTCCCGGGGGCGCTTCAGTCTGATTAACTTCCCCGGGCTCACACCAGCTCCCGGTTCGCTCCTTCGGCTAATCAGCTTACTCTCCCGTTCCTCGATTTTGCCAGATAATTTAATTTAGCAGGCTAAATTGAATTGTCATTAATTATAACCCAGATTGAGATTTAATGCAAGGGGATATTAATATTTTTTTTAAATATCTTTATAATTTTTTGCAGGCGCACTTTAGCTTTCAACAGAAAATTGATGGGACAATTTCTTCTGGCAGGATTTTTAAGGAAAAGCCGACTTGAAAAAGCTAATATTAATCAAAGATCATTAATCATAAATAATTTCTTTGAAATTAATCTCTTTAAATTAAAAGCTAATCTCCTCTGGATATTTTCAAAGCTGAATCAGCCAGCCGAGGGAGAATGCTGCCGGCTCTGCCGGTTAATATCAGCTGAAAAATTTCTGGACGGGAGCCTCGATCGGCGTTAATATAGATTAATTTACCTCCAGCCTGGAGGGTTAAATCCGGAATTCCCGCTGCAGGATAGACCTGCAGAGAGGAGCCGATTACCAGCATCAGGTCAGCCTGCTGGGCTTCCTGCCAGGCATTCTCCAGCACTTTCTCCGGCAGCCTTTCTCCAAAAAAGACAATCCGGGGCTTAATCCTGAGGCTGCTGCAGTTCCGACATTCCGGGGTTTCGTCCCTTTTCAATATCTTCTCCAGCTCCTGCCAGCTGTACCTGGCTCCGCAATCCCGGCAGTCGGCTTTTTCCAGTGAGCCATGAAGCTCCAGTACATTTTTGCTGCCAGCCTGTTGATGAAGCATATCAATATTCTGGGTAATAACGGTTTTCAGAATTTGCTGTTCTTCCAGCCTGGCCAGAGCCTGGTGGCCGGGATTGGGACTGGCACCGCTGGTAATTACCAGTTCCCGGGCAAAATCCCAGAAGGCTTCCGGCTGATTGCGAAAGCTGGAGAGCGAAACTGCCTTTTGAGGATCATGTTTTTCCCAGAGGCCATCAGGGCCTCTAAATGTCGGCACCCCGCTTTCGGCAGAGATGCCGGCACCGGTAAAGCAGACAGGGTATTCTGCAGTGGCCAGCATTCTGGCTGCTTCAGCTATTTTTTCCTCTATTTTATTCTCAAAATTTTTTGGGGTCATATTCTCACCTCCACAGGATTTTTTGAATAATATAACCGGGCGTTATCGACTTAGAGCAGGACAGGAAGCTAGAAATTGAATTTTAATTTATTGCTGTTATAATTATAACTGAAAGAAGCGAAAAGTCAAAAAATCTCAGTTTTTAGAGCTGCTTGCAGTGAAAAGAAAAAATTACAGTAATTATTATCAGGCAGCAGAAAAACTGGGAAAGAGAGCAGAAGGGGTGATCTTTATGTCAGAGAAAAGTCTTGTCATGATATCCAATGCCGAACCCTATGCTCACAAGTATAAGGATGATGAAGTTGTTCAGGAGAAGCAGCCCGGCGGGCTGACCACCGGCCTCGACCCCCTGATGCAGCAGCAGGGCGAGCTCTGGCTGGCCTGGGGCCGGGAGGAGGCTGATTTTGAAGTTGCCGATCAGAATAATACAGTTAGAGTACCCGATAAGGATGGCTATAAGCTTAAAAGACTTAAACTTACTCCGGAAGAAGTGGAAGGTTTTTATTATGGTTTCTCCAACAGGACTCTCTGGCCCATCTGCCATAATTTTATCACAAAGGCCAATTTTTCGCGTGAAAACTGGCAGAGCTATCAGCAGGTAAATCAAAAATATGCCGAAGCTGCTCTGAACGAGATCAGCGGCAGTGAAATGATCTGGGTTCAGGATTATCATCTCTGTCTGGTTCCAGGCCTGATCCGGGAAAAGGTTCCAGAGGCTCGTCTGGGGTTTTTCTGGCATATCCCCTGGCCTCCCTACGAAATATTTAATGCCATTCCCTGGAGGGAGCAACT
>PWFW01000254.1 GCA_003554225.1 Halanaerobiaceae bacterium
AAGCAGGGCGGAACCAGAGAATTTTCCCGGCGAAAGGAATTTCTCCTTCGTTTAAAACAGGGACTAAAGGAGAAAGAAGAGGATATAATTGCAGCCCTCAAAAGAGATCTCGGCAAACACCCCGTGGAAAGCTATGCCGCCGAACTGGGAATAATCAAGCATGAAATTGATTATGTTTTAAAACACCTCAAAAAATGGATGAAGCCCAGAAAGAGGAGACTCTCTCTTTTACACTTCTGGTCCTGGGGTGCCGTTCACCCTGAGCCCTATGGCAATGTTCTTATCATCTCCCCCTGGAATTACCCCCTGCAGCTGGCTCTTCTGCCCCTGGTCGATGCTCTGGCAGCAGGAAACTGCGCTCTCCTTAAGCCCTCCGAACATTCTCCCGCAACCTCCCGGGTGATTGAAGAGATTATTTCTGAACATCTTCCATCTGAACTCGCAGCAGCTGTCCAGGGAGAAAAGGAAACCGGTCAGTTTCTCCTGAAGCAGCAGTATGACTTTATTTTCTTCACCGGCAGCCGCCAGGTAGGCAAAATTGTAATGAAGCAGGCAGCTGAAAATCTGACCCCGGTAAGTCTTGAACTGGGAGGCAAATGCCCCTGTCTGGTAGCTGAAACGGCCAAGCTGGAAATGGCTGCCAGGCGGATAATCTGGGGAAAACTTATCAATGCCGGCCAGACCTGCGTCGCTCCCGATTATGTCCTGATTCACCGCCAGCAGAAGGAGGCTTTCCTGGAAAAGTCCCGTCAGGCAGCCAGAAACTTTTATGGCAGCAATCCGGCAGAAAGTCCGGATTACGGCAGGATAATTAATGAAAATCATTTCCAGAGAATCAAAAACTACCTGGATAACACCGAAGGCAGAATTGTCCTGGGCGGCGAGACAGATCGGGAAAATCTATACATAGCTCCAACCATCATCGATGAGGTAACACCTGACGATGCCCTGATGCAGGAGGAAATTTTTGGCCCCCTGCTGCCTGTTCTGGAATATGAGGACATCTCTCAGGCCCGAGAGATAATTGAGAGTTTCCCGACCCCTCTTTCTTTTTATCTCTTTACCCGTAACAGCCAGCTTAAAAAAGAACTGATTCAGGATATTCCCTTTGGAAGCGGCTGCATAAATGACACCATGATCCAGGCCTCTACCCCCCGCTTTCCCTTTAGCGGTAAAGGAGAAAGTGGAATGGGTGCCTATCATGGCCAGGCCGGCTTTAATCTTTTCAGCCACCAAAAAACAGTAATTGAAAAAACCGATCTTTTTGATATCAAGCTTAGATATCCCCCCTATAAAGGCAAATTAAAGTTTCTCAAACACCTCTTTCGCTGGTTTTAATTTTTCATGAATATTATTGCATATTTTGACTGTAATATGATAAAATTGGAATATCAGGTTTGAGCTCAGGGACGCTCTGCCCCTGACAGGCAGCAGACCAAATGGTCCGGGCAAATAATCAAGGGCAAGTGATAATATCAGAAAATCTATGAAAGAACCTGTCTAGTTAGGGGGATTTATAAATGAAAAAAGATAAAGCTCTTGTAATTGGCGGGGGACTGGGAGGCATGTCGGCAGCTATTTCCCTGGCAGCTAAGGGCTACCGGGTGGAAATATTTGAAAAGAATGAACATCTGGGAGGCAAATTGAATCGCAAAGAACTGGAGGGGTTCGAGTTTGACCTTGGACCTTCGATACTGACCATGCCCCAGATCTTTGCCAGGCTTTTTCAGCAGCATGACCGGAAAATGGAAGATTATCTAAAAATAGAAAGACTTAAGCGGGAATGGAGGTGCTTTTTTGAAGACGGCACCAAAATTGACCTCTATGCCGACCCGGAGAAGTTGTTTGCCAGCAATGAAGCGGTTTCCCTCCGGGACAGGAGAGAGGTAGAGGAATACCTCGACTACTGTCAGAGACTAGGCAGGATGGTTGAAGAGGGCTACTTCAAGGAAGGTCTGGATACCCTCTGGCAGATATTCAAGCATCATGGTATGATAAAATTTCTTCGCGGTTTTGACTATTTTTCCACCATGGCAGAGGGAGTTGAGTCCCGTCTCAGCAGCAAATATCTCCAGCACATCTTCAATTTTTTTATCAAGTATGTCGGCTCTTCACCCTACCGGGCCCCGGCCGTGTTAAACCTGCTCCCCTATATTCAGTTCGAGTATGGACTCTGGTATGTTCCTGGAGGTCTTTATAATCTTTCCCGGGGCCTGCAGCGGTTAATTTCCGAGCTGGATATTGAGGTTTTCACCGGCACTGAGGTTGTGAAAATTAAAGCCGAGGGAGATAAGGTTGCCGGACTTCTGCTGGAAAATGGAGATTTCAGATCAGGAGATCTGGTAATTTCCAACATGGAGGTCATTCCTGCTTTAAGAGAACTGCTTTCCGAATCAGAGCTGGCAGATAGCTACGAGAAAAAGTTTGAACCGGCCTGCTCCGGTTATGTCCTCCATCTCGGCCTGGACCGGGAGTACAGTTTCCTCGATCATCATAATTTTTTCTTCTCCCGCAATCCTAAAGGGCACTTCCACTCAGTCTTTGAAGACTATCAGCTTCCGGAAGATCCCACTATTTATCTGGTAGCAACCACCCGCAGCGATTCAGCTCAGGCTCCGCCGGGATGTGAAAATATCAAAATTCTTCCCCACATACCCAATCTTCAGCATAATTCTTTCACCGCAGCAGACTATCAGCAGCTACGGCAGAATGTTCTAACCAAGCTGGAGCGGATGGGTTTTACAGATTTAAGAGAACACATCCTGGTTGAAGATGAATGGCTTCCTCAGGATATCAGAGACAGCTATTATTCCAACCGGGGAGCAATCTATGGAGTTGTCAGTGATCGCAGAAAAAATAAAGGTCTGAAGGCGCCCAAGAAAAGCGAATTATATCACAATCTCTATTTTGTAGGAGGCAGCGTCAATCCTGGAGCCGGAATGCCGATGGTTGTACTTTCTGGTCAGCAGGTAGCAGAGATGGTAACCAGATGAGAAACACAGGTCAAGCTCAGCAATAAATCTTATTAGGCCAAAAATAGAATCAAATTAGCCCGGCATAGAACCTAACATGCTGAGAAATAAACCTAATTTGCTCAGAGAAATAAACCTAATTTGCTCAGAAAAAAATAAAAAATTTTATTTAGAGCTTGATAGATGATTGCACTGCATAAAATCGATATCACTAAAATTTCGAAATTATAATCCCCGTCACATCAGTCATACCGTCAATCAAATTGCCAGTAAAATGACTTTTTGCAGCAGAACCATAGATAAATTTAATAACTATTTAAGATCATTCAACCTCTCAAAGAGGAGCTGTCAGATATATGAAAAAGATAGGAATAGTAGGTGCCGGACCTGGCGGGCTGGCAGCCGGGATTTTACTGGCCAGCAAAGGCTTTTCAGTTAAAATATTCGAGGCCGAGTCCAGGGTGGGAGGCCGCAATGGCAGCATTACCGCTGATGGTTATACCTTTGATATTGGCCCTACCTTCTTCATGATGCCCTTTGTGCTGGAAGAAATTTTTGCGGCAGCAGGCAGGGATCTTCATGATTATGTTGAGATGAAAATGCTTAATCCCTATTATCAGCTGCTCTATGCAGACGGCAGCAGCCTGGAACCTTCTTTTTATCCTGAGAAGGTCAGGGAATCCATCGCCAGACTGAATAAAGATGATGTCGAGGGCTACCAGAAATACCTGGAGGCCAATGAAAAAAAGATGAAATATGCTCTGCCGGTTCTGCAGCGGCCCTATTCCAGCTGGTCCGATTTAATGAATGAAGACATTGTTCGCATGGCAAAATACCTCAACCCTCAGCGAAGTCTCTGGGAGGAGCTGGGCACCTACTTTACCGATGACCGGGTCAAGGTGGGCTTTACCTTCCAATCCAAATATCTGGGCATGTCTCCCTTTAACTGCCCCTCACTCTTCAGTATCCTGCCCTATACTGAATACAAATGGGGTGTTTATCACATTATGGGCGGCCTCAATCAGCTCTCTCTTGCCATGGCCAGGGTAATCGAAGAACTGGGTGGCGAGATCGAG
Source organism: Halanaerobiaceae bacterium (assembly GCA_003554225.1). Taxonomy (GTDB): domain Bacteria; phylum Bacillota; class Halanaerobiia; order Halanaerobiales; family Halarsenatibacteraceae; genus T1SED10-84. Next base: position 4,049 of record PWFW01000254.1, read on the forward strand.
CTCAATCGGGAAGTGACCGAAATTATAATTGAAGAAGGCCGGGCCGTTGGCCTTAAAGTAGCAGAAAAAGAGGAAAAAGATTCCGGAGAAGAAGAGTCAGGGGCAGCATCTAGCGGCCGAAAAACAGCCCGTTATGGATTTGATGAGATAGTTATGAATGCTGATTTTTCCTGGGGGATGCAGAAGCTCATTCCCAATGAGAAGCGCAAAAAGTACAGCGACGAAAATCTGGCCAAAAAACGCTATTCCTGCTCAACCTTTATGCTCTACCTGGGAGTTGATCGGGAATATAATCATCTGATGCATAATAATGTTTTCCTGGCTGAGGATTATCGGAAAAATTTTCTGGAGATTGAATCTGACAGAAAGCTCTCCCGTGACCCCTCTTTTTATCTTCAGAATGCTTCTATTACTGATCCCGAAATGGCTCCTGAGGGACACAATGCTCTCTATGTTCTGGTCCCGGTAGCCAATCTTCAGGGTGAGATCGACTGGCAGCAGGAAGCAGAAGGGTTTCGTTCCCTGGTGATAGATAAATTAAAATCCCGGGCTGGATTGAAAGATCTGGAAAAACATATCCAGTATGAAAATATGATGACTCCCCTGGACTGGCAGAACAGCCTGCGAGTCGGCTATGGCGCCACCTTCAATCTCGGCCATAACTTAAAACAGATGCTGATCTTCCGGCCCCGCAATAAATTTGAAGAGTTTGAAAACCTCTGGCTGGTAGGCGGGGGAACCAATCCCGGCAGCGGGCTGCCGACAATTTACGAATCAGGCCGGATTACGGCCAACCTGCTGGCCCGCAAACACGGTCTTGACTATAATTTTAACCGCAAAGAAAAAATCCAGGAGACCTTTGCCAATGCTGACAGATATGAGGCCTTTAGATAGTCAATCAGTCAATCAGTCAATCAGTCAATCTGACAAAAATGGAATAATAAAATATGATATCGAAACCAGAAAATTTCTAGCATAACGGTCACAGAAGACAAAATAATTTGATATTGTCAGCCTCCATCATCTTGATTATTTCATACATCTGTGATATTATTTTATTAACAGAATAGCTCTACCGTGTGCGTGAATGGTAAAAAAATTTTGACCAACACCAATACATTGGGAGCCTGGTCTCTATCTGCGGCGCAGAAGCCCCCCGGGGGACCTGCAAACCAGATAGGAGGGCACCCACTTTGCAGACAGGGATCAAAATTCTCAAACCACACGGCACGGTGGAGCTTTTCTTTGTCAATATATAATTTTTGTCAATTTATCCCCGGCAAATCTAACTTTCCCATTAATTTTCGTTTTTATCAAATCAGCATTTTCTCTTCAATTCTACGTTTTTCCTTCAATCCCCATCCAATAATCCGTCTAAACCCCTAAACCCTAAAACCTAAAAACCTAAAATCCTAAAACCTAAACCCTAAAACCTAAACCCTAAAACCTAAACCCTAAAACCTAAACCCTAAAACCTAAACCCTAAAACCCTAAACCCTAACCCCTAAACGCTAAACCCTAAACACTAAACCCTAAAACCCTAAACGCTAAACCCCAAAACCTAACCCCTAAGCCCTAATCCCTAATCCCTAAACGCTAACCCCTAAGCTCTAAACGCTAAACCCTAAAACCTAAAACCCCAAACCCTAAAACCCCAAACCCTAAAACCCTAAAACCCTAAAACCTAAAACCCCAAAACCCTAAAACCCTAAAACCCTAAAACCCTAAAACCCTAAAACCCTAAAACCCTAAAACCCTAAAACCCTAAAACCCTAAAACCCTAAC
>PWFW01000047.1 GCA_003554225.1 Halanaerobiaceae bacterium
ACCTCTGTAATCAGGTCGATCAGCTGTTCTTCAGAATATCTTTCTCCGGTTTCATTTAAGATAAGCTCATAACCTTCCCGTTCCAGTATTTCTAAGGGCTCAGCTGTTATTGAGGCAAAGGACCTCGGGGTTATTAATATCTTCATCATTTCACTCCCTGGCTTAATTAAATGGCAGTTTCTGCCTCTCAACCTGTTCTATCATGGTTCTTTTGACATTACCCATATTTTAAGTTATCAATTATCGCAGGTCTGCCCTCCCTTTCAACAATCAGTCTGGCGAATCCCTTTTCTTCAATTTCTCCATAGATATGGCCGGCATCCCCGGGATAAATGCCTGCAAATACAAGTTCTTCATTACCGGTGTTAACGCATCTATGAGCCCAGCAGGGAGGAACGTAGGAAAGGCTGCCCTTTTCCATCTCCAGAACCTGAACCTCAGGCTTTTTGTCCGTTACTGACTGCAGCAAAAGCTTGCCGCGCCCCTGAATGGTATAATAAACTTCAGCGGTCTCCTTCCTGGCATGAAAGTGACCTTTTGTCATATAGTACTCTTCACCAATTTTTCCGGGATTAATGACACTTATACAGTGCTGTAAATGGCCTTTTTCTTCCGGTATTTTGACATTATAATATCGATATATCTGGGGATCTTCTGCCTTTAGTTTTTCAACTGCCCTTTGATCTTTAAACATCCAATCCATATCAGTGAGATTTCTGGTGATCAACTCTCCCTCTGGCTCCATCTTCATTTCGGCAAAATTAAATTTGCTGTTGACTGGAGAAAATAATTCCATATATATCTGGCCTCCCTTTTCCAGTAAAAAACATCTCTTCTCCCCGGTTATTCCGTGATAACCAGGGAGGGGGAGAGAATATTTTTAACAGTATATTTTTGGCATCAGTGCAATAATAAGACTGTAAGGCCTGCAGAAAGCTTGATTAAACACCCCTGGTATTATCAGAGGTACAGTATCAAAATTTTACAAGTTTTACAAGCAACAAATGTCTGGCAGGTTAAAGGGATCTCCTGCTTTAAAATTTGACTTAAGTATTAAGCTTATGCTAAAATCCTATCTATTTTTTCCAGATCAGTTTCTGAAAGCTCCCATTCCAGAGAAGCTGCATTCTCTTCCACATGATCAGGATTGGTAGTACCTGCAATTATTGTTGTTACAGCCGGCTGGGCTCTAAGCCAGTTAAAAGCCAGCTGTACCAGAGGTCTGCCATAATCCCGGGCAATTTCTTTAAGCTGATCAACTTTATTCTGACAGGTCTCAAGCCAGTCGCCCTTAAATTTGGGGTTGGCATTTCTTACATCATCCTCATCCCAGTCTTCAATATTAAAGGAATCAGTCAGCAGACCCTGACAGAGGGGACTGTAAGGAATTACTGAAATATTGTTTTCTTCACAGTAAGGAATTATTTCGCTTCTGGTCCGGTACTCCAGAGGTATGCCATGATACTGCAGGGGGTCATGTTCCAGAGCATTGAAGAGCACCTGATTGCTGGCTATATCGGTATAGTTATTCGCTTTATCAAGCTCAGGAACGGAAAAGTTGCTCAGCCCGATATATCTGATCTTACCCTCCTGCTTGAGTTCAAGAGCCAGTTGAAGGCTCTTTTCGATATCTTCATTGGGATCAGGCCAGTGAAACTGATAGAGGTCAATATAATCAGTTCCCAGCCTTTTCAAACTCTCTTCTATTTCCCACCTCATACTTTCTGGAGTCAGATCTCTCTGCTCAGGCGAGAATTTTTTCTGCCAGCGCAGACCTACTTTGCTGGCGATAAAAATTTCCTCCCGGAAATCACTGACAGCCTCTCCCAGCAGTTTTTCTGCTTCTCCTAAGCCATAGATAGGGGCGACATCGAAAAAATTTATTCCTAACTCCTTTGCTTTGTGAATAGCCTTAACTGCCCGTTCTCTGGACATGCCGGTCCAGTTGCCGCCCATCTGCCAGCAGCCAACTCCTATTACTGAAACCTTTTCTCCGGTACTGCCCAGTTCCCGATATTCCATAATCTGTATTACCTCCTTGAAATAGTTTTTTTATTTTAGATCAGAATCAAGTTCCTGCTCTCTAAATACCTCCAGCCATTCTTTGATAAAGTCCTCAACATCTCTGCAGGTGCTGGCGCTGGAAAAGGCTGTCCTGGATAACTCCGGCGAGAGGGTGACTGTGCTGATGCCCATTCCGGCCAGCTCTTTAAGCTGATTGGCATTTTTCAAGCTGGCAGCTATTATTTTGCTACTGAAGCCCTGGCAGGACAGAATATTTTTCATCTCACGGCAGAGCTCAAGGCCGGATCTTTCCTCTTTAGCAATCCGGCTGACATAGGGTGCTATATAATCGGCATTACAGCTGGCTGCCAGCAGAGCCTGGCTGGCAGTATAAACAGCTGTAACTGTCAGCTTAAAATCAGTATCCTTTAGTTCCTGCAAAGCTGCAAATCCTTCTCTGGTGGCAGGAATTTTAACAAAAATCTTCCCGGGTGCCTGGTTATAAATCTCTTCAGCTTCCTGGCAGATTTTCCTTTTATCCTCACCCAGAACCTGGACATGCATCAGATAACCGGGAAACTCGGTCAGGATTTTGTCAATAAGAGTAAATAGTTTGACCTTCTCTCTGCTGACGAGCCCGGGATTTAAGGTGACGCCCTTAAGGGGCAGCCAGCTGGAGATCTCCCTTATTTCCTCCAGGCTGGCACTGTCTAGATAAAATTCCATAGGCTACTACCTCATTTCTCTTCCAGGACAGGATAGATAATCCTGCCTGCTGTGGAATTATCTTTATTCTTTTGCTCTTTATTCCTGAAATATTTCCCATTCACAATCCTCTAATCGATAACCTCAAAACAATTTATAGCTTGAGACTCTTCAAACGGGAGTAAATATCTGTGAGAGCCCGGTAACTATCTTTAAAAACAGGATATATTTCCTGATAGGTATCCGCAACCTCGGGGGTAGCTTCTATCCTGTCAACTACAGGATTTAGTTTTTCGGCCACAGAGAAGTCGGGAAATATATCGACAGCAACACCACCGATAATAGCAGCTCCCAGAGAGGGTGCCTCCCGTAATATCTTCAGCTTTAAAACCTTTTTGCGATAGATATTTGCCATTATCTCTCTCCAGATGCTGCTTTCCGCTCCTCCTCCAATTACCCTTATCTCATCAAAGTTTAGCTCTTTGGCGAAGCTATCAAGAATGATTCTTAAATTAAAGGTAACTCCTTCCATCACAGCCCTCATCAGATCAGCCCGATCATTATTCATAGAAAGCCCCAGAAAGGCTCCCCGGGCTTCGGGATTCCAGTGAGGACTTCTCTCTCCCATTAAGTAGGGCAAAAACAGAAGTTTGTCTGCTCCCGGCCGGGATTGAGAAACTCTGATGTTCATGAGATCGTAGGCTTCAAAATCAAGTTCAGCTGCTGTCTGCTGCTCCAGCCAGGCGATGTTATCCCTGAGCCAGGCATAGGAAGCCCCCGCACTCTGCATGGTGCCGCAGGGAGCATATAAACCAGAGACAGCGTGGGCCCAGTTAAAGGTTCTTTTCTCAGGATCAAAGATCGGCTCTTTTGCTGTCAGGGCTATCCAGGAAGAGGAGCCGAGGTAATTATAGGCTGTGCCCGGAGCTGTGGAGCCTGCTCCCACACTGGCAGTAACGCCATCACCTGCTCCCATAACAACCGGAATACCTGGCGGAAGATTCAAATCTTCTGCGGCAGATTTCAGCAGTTCTCCCGCCACAGCCGTTGATTCCTTTAACTCCGGCAGTTTTTCCTGATCAAGCTCCAGAGCGGCAGAAATTTCAGGTGACCACTGCAGTTTTTCTAAATCCAGCAGATTGGTCCCGGAGGCATCGGAATAATCGGTGGCAAAAACTCCTGTCAGCCTGGCAATGATGTAATCCTTGGCCTGTAAAAATTTATGGGTTTTATCATAGATATCTCTTTCCTGATTCATCAGCCATTTAATTTTCGCTGCAGAATAGGAAGCGCTGAGCCGATGTCCGGTTATTTTATAACCTTTATCGGCTCCAATTCTTGCTATCATCTCCTCCTCTTCAGCTGTACTCCTCTGATCAGCCCAGATAATAGCATTGCGGATTGGCCGGGCCTTTTCATCTACCGGAACACAGCCCATCATCTGGCCGCTAAAGGAAATCACAGCAATCTCCTCCGAAGAGATTCCCGAAGTATTAATAAGCTCACTGGTGCTCTCTTTAACGGCCTGCCACCAGTCTTCGGGGTTCTGTTCAACTCGATTATCCCCGAGATGCCTGGTTTTATAGGCAGAAAAATTGCTGGCAGTCATCTCGCCCTGCTGGTTATATAAGGTGGCTTTGTTCCCTGTGGTGCCGAGATCATGAGCAAGGATATACTTCATTTTATTAGCACCTCCAGTGTTTCTGGTTCAGCCTGGCAAAAAAATCTTCCCTTGAGAGATAGGATTTCTGGGTTCCCCGCTCAAGGGTTGATAGGGCAGCATACTGATTGGCTCTGCTCACCGCCTTATCCAGATCAGTTTCCTGCTGGCTAAAAACTGCCAGGCTGCCGATAAAGGCATCGCCTGCTCCGGTGGTATCTACCGGCTCGACCTCAGGGGCGGGAACAGCCCTCTCCCCCGACTGATCAACAATGCAGGAGCCCTCTGAACCCAGGGTTACTATAACTGTTTTAATTCCCCGGGAAAGCAGTGTTTCCGCTGATCTTTTAATATCATCTCCGGCAAGGTCAGAACTGCCGGTAAAGGCAGCCAGTTCTGTCTCATTGGGAATGAAAAAATCCAGTCCCTCTAATCCGGCAGGCTGTAAATCCTTATTCATAGGTGCCGGATTTAATATGGAAGCTGTCTCATAATGATCAGCCAATGCTATGGCTTCATAAACTGAATCCAGAGCAATTTCTAATTGAAACAAAACCAGATCACTTTCAGCTATTAACTCTTCAGCCTCCCTGACCGCTTCTGGAGTCAGATAATTATTGGCACCTTTAATAATAAAGATTCTGTTTTCTCCCTGAGGGTCAACAAAGATCGGCGCTACACCGCTGCTCTCACCGGCTATTTTCTCTATTTTTTCAGTATTAATGCCATAATCCTGGAAATTTTTAATTACTTCATCTCCGAATAGATCTTCACCAACCCGGGTTACCATATTGACCTCAGCACCAAGCAGGGCTGCGGCTACAGCCTGATTGGCTCCCTTGCCGCCAAAACCCAGTTCAAAGTCAGGAGCTTCTATGGTCTCACCCGGCTCAGGCAGCCTCTCCATATAGGTGATCAGGTCCATCATATTGCTGCCAATTACTGTTATCTCAGGAACTTTGGAACTGTTTTGCACAGCTTTCACTCCTTTTAATAAAAAACACCTCTGGCACCAGAAACCAGGACTATATTGCTGTAGGGTATCACTGAACCGGTTCTGATAACCCCCTTGGCCTCTCTGGCTATATCCACCATATCCCAGTGATCAATATAGTCAATTTCATAATGCTCATGATCTACTCCGGCCGCCAGGGTATCTTTCAGTTCCCGGTGAGCCTCTGGACTTTCCTCTGGCATCTGTTCTGCCAGTACTGCTTTTTCAATCTGGAGCTCCTTCAATACCTCAATTAATGTCTCCCTGGTTCCCGGTGAGCCGGCGTTTAGAACGATATCAACTTTATAGGCTTCAGCAGGAATGGGAAACCCCAGATCAGTAATCACCAGTCTGTCTTTATGCCCCATAGAAGCCACGATATCAGAGATGTAGTGATTAAAAATCCCTCTTTTTTTCATAACTCCTCCTTTCTGCAGGACCTCAG
>PWFW01000027.1 GCA_003554225.1 Halanaerobiaceae bacterium
AACCGGGCTAATACTGCATTTCTGACAGCAGGAAATTAAATTTCTGATATCTGCATCTCTGTTCTGTTTAACTTCTGACATAGCTATAAAACAAAATCAAACCAGTAACCCGAACAGCAGAAAATTATTCGCAATTTTTATCAAGGACAATTCTGATTAGAAGACAATTATTTCTAAAGGCATTCAATTTCTAAAGGCATTCAATGGAGAGAGCAAAACTTCTCTTAATCCTTCAGCAAACCTGCTATATTAACCTGCAGCAGATAAAAAGCTTAAAAATCAAAAAAAATTAAGGCATGTTTAAATTTCAGTATTGCTAGTATTGCTAATGTAGCGCTTGATAATTATAAGCGCTGGCTTGATCTTGCTGTCAGGATTGAAATAGATAAAAAACTTTTGCCAAAAACGTTTTGCTCGCCTAAAGTTCCTGAACAACAGGGTGTTTGATAAGAGCTAAAATAAAAGCCTATATTAATACTTTTTAAACTTCTCCTGAAGAACAGGTGGCAGGAAATATATGTTTCACGTGAAACATTAGCAGCATAAGATTTGGAGGTGGCCTGGTGAAGATTATCATAGTTGGAGGCGGCAAGGTTGGCCGATATCTATTAACCGAGCTGCTGCAGAAGGGTCATGACTTAACTCTCATAGAACAAAAAAAGAATAAATGCGACAAAATTAGACAGAACTTCAATGGTGTCAGGGTGGTCTGTGGAGATGGCTCTGAAGCTGAAGTGCTGGAGAAGGCTGGAATTGCAGAGACTGATGTGGTGCTGGCAGTCACCAAGGATGATCAGGATAATCTGGTGATCTGTCAGCTGGCCGAAAGGCAGTTCAATATCCCCAGCACCTTTACCACCGTTAATACTCCGGGAAATGAAAGGCTCTTTGACTGGCTGGGTGTAAATGTTGCTATCAGCAGCCCGGCCATTCTCCTGGCCCTGGTTGACCAGGAGATGGCTATGACCGATCTTGAGGAGCTGCTGTCTCAGAAGCATGATGAACTCGAACTGGTTAGATTCTATGTGGAAGAGGATTCACCGGCAGCTGGAAAGAAGCTGAAAGAACTGGAACTTCCTCTGGAAGTGGTTTTAGTTTCTCTTCTCAGGGGGGACACTCCCATAGTTCCCCGGGGGAATACTCGGATTTATCAGGGAGACTTAGTGGTTGTTCTGACCCGGGAGGGCTATAAAGAATCACTTTATAAGATGTTTGAATAGCGCAAATTTATAGACAGAAAATTGATCTAATAAAAAGCCGGGACAGAAGAAGCAAAAGCATTAAAATTGCTATCGAACAGAAAGCCAGGAAAGTATTGAGCTGACAGCCAGCAGGCTTAATATGTCCCGGGGCTGAGTTAGGAGCTGGAACTATTTGAGAACTGCCTGCCGAAAAAATTTGGGCTTTCAGGCAGGACTTTTTTGTTTTTTTGAGAATATATATTAACAGGATAATCTTTTAAAACAGACAGTAAAGATATATGGTTCACAGTTAAGATGAAAGGATGCAAAGGATGCAAAGGATACAAAGTTGACAGTTAAGATACCGGTATCAGTCCGGCAATTAAAATGCTCTGGGCAGAGACAGCAAGACAGCATGGGTTTTTCGCAGACCAGGCAGAAGAGGTTAAAACAGTTAAAATAAATAGGATTTTCCGGTTGAAATTCAGGAGAGAGCTCTTTTTAAAGAGCGCCGAAGGGGCAAGGTTCCCAGGAACTGAAACTCTCAGGCTTAAGAATTCTGAAGGGACGGAACTCTGAACTTTTTGGACAGAGGAGGCTGGTTTGCCCGGTCTCCTCTGTTTTTATCTCTGACTGTTTGCCAGGCTTTTTCTGGTTGTATTTATTGCTTGCAGTATTTGAGTCAGATAATAAACTGAATTTTTTTCAGCTGTAAAATCCAGCAGAAACTAACCAAGAATATTTACAGGGAAAGGAGGTGAGTTCGATGGAAAAGACTCCTTTAAATTCCGTGCATCATGAAATGGGTGCCAAAATGACTGATTTTGGAGGCTGGGAAATGCCGGTAGAATATTCCGGGATTATTGATGAGCACAAAACTGTCAGGCGGGATGCCGGTCTCTTTGATGTCAGTCATATGGGTGAAATAGTTGTCAGGGGCCAGGAAGCCGGGAGTTTTATCGATTATCTTGTTACCAACCGGGTCAGCACCGTTCCGCAGGGCAAGGTGGTTTATTCCCCGATGTGCTATCCTGAGGGCGGAATAGTTGATGACCTGCTGATTTATAAAATTCAGGATGATCAGTATTTTCTGGTTGTCAATGCCTCTAATACTGAAAAGGATTTTGCCTGGATTAGCGAACAGGCAGCTAAGTTTTCCGGGGAAGTCGAGGTGAAAAACCACTCCCGGAATTATGCCCTGCTGGCTCTGCAGGGACCCAGGTCAGAAGAAATTCTCAGTCAGCTGACACCTGCCAGCCTGGACGATATCCCGGCTTTTAATTTCAGCAATATTGAGGTTGATGGGATAGATATGCTGGTTTCCCGGACCGGTTATACCGGAGAGGATGGTTTTGAGCTTTATTTTGCTCCCGAGAAAGCTGAGAAGATCTGGCAGTCACTGCTGAAAGCCGGAGAAAGGGCAGGGCTCAAACCAGCAGGGCTGGGGGCTCGTGATACTCTCAGGCTGGAAAAATGCCTCTGTCTTTATGGTAATGACATCAGCAAAGAGACCAATCCCCTGGAGGCAGGACTGGGCTGGACTGTGAAATTCGACAAGGATGATTTTGTAGGAAAAGATGCTCTGGAGAGAGTCAAGGAGGCTGGACCTCCCCGAAAACTGGTAGGTTTTATCCTCCAGGATCGAGGGATTGCCAGACACAACTATCCCATATTATCATCACAAGAAGAGGAAATTGGTCATGTTACTTCTGGAAGCTATTCTCCCAGCCTTGAGGAAAATATCGGATTGGGTTATGTGGAAAGTTCTCAGGCTCAGCCCGGCCAGATAATCAAAATTAAGATCAGAAGCAGGCTGGTGAGCGCTGAAGTAGTTGAAACGCCATTTATCTAATTTAACCAGGAGGGATTAGTATGAAGGTACCAGAAGGTCTTTACTACACCGAAGATCATGAATGGCTGAAAGTTGAAAATGGTGCGGGCACAATGGGAATCACCGATTTTGCTCAGGAGGAACTCGGGGATATTGTTTTTGTTGAGCTGCCTGAGGTCGGCGATGATTTTCAGCAGCATGATAATTTCGGGGTTATTGAATCGGTCAAGGCAGTTTCCGATCTTTATATCCCGGTGAGTGGCGAAATTACCGGAATTAATGAAAAACTGCTGGATCAGCCAGAACTTGTCAATGATGAGCCCTATCAGGAGGGCTGGATTGTTAAAATCAAGCTTTCCGATGAGGGGGAGCTGGATGAATTGATGGATGCCGAAGATTACCGGGAGTTTTTGAAGGAGGAGGCTTAGATGAAATATATTTCTAACACACCGGCCGAGCAGAAACAAATGCTGCAGGAGATAGGTGTGGAGGAAATTTCAGACCTTTTTCAGGCTATTCCCGATAATATCAAGTTTGATCGTTCCTTTAATCTTCCTGAGGCTCTTTCCGAGCTGGAACTTCGGGAACTGGTGAAGGAGAAGGCAGCAAAAAACCTGGATTTATCAAACTTTGACAGTTATCTGGGAGCAGGTTCCTATGATCACTATATCCCAGCGATAATCGATCACCTGATTTTGAGGTCTGAATTCTACACCGCCTATACACCCTACCAGGCTGAGTTGAGCCAGGGGACCCTGCAGGCCATGTATGAATATCAGAGTATGATCTGCGAGTTAACCGGAATGGGAATTTCCAACGCTTCTCTGCTTGATGGAGCTTCAGCTCTGGGAGAAGCAGTGATTATGGCCCGCCGTCATACCCGGAACAGCAGGGTGCTTTTGCCCAAAACCCTCCATCCGGCCTATGCCAATGTGGCCCGGACCTACGGGGAGCCCCACGGGCTGGATTTTGTAGATCTCCCCCTGGAGGGCGGCCAGCTGAAGCTTAAATCCTTAGAAAATGAGCTGGATGAAGAGACAGCAGCAGTTGTTGTGCAGTACCCCAACTTTTTTGGTTCCCTGGAAGAGATGAAGAAGATTGCTGAACTGCTGGAGGACTACAGCAAAGCCCTGCTGATAGTAGCAGCCAATCCTATTGCTCTTGGACTGTTAACTCCTCCAGGAGACTTTGGAGCTGATATAGTGGTAGGAGAAGGCCAGCCACTGGGTAACACCGTTAATTATGGAGGGCCCAACCTGGGTTATATGGCCATCAAGGATGATAGGAGGCTCTTAAGGCAGCTGCCCGGCAGGCTGGTAGGTAAGACTGAGGATGTTGAAGGTGAGACCGGTTATGTCATGACAATGCAGACCAGAGAGCAGCATATCCGCCGGGAGAAAGCAACCTCCAATATCTGCACCAATCAGGCTTTAAATGCTCTGATGGCCTCTATATATATGGCCACCATGGGCAAAGAAGGCCTTCAGGAAGTTGCCAATCAGTGCTATCAAAAAACCCGGTATTTGATAGCCAGACTGACCGAACTTGAAGATGTTGAGGTGGTCAATCAGGATAACCACTTCAATGAATTCTGGCTTAAAGTTGACAGACCTGGAACCTCTCTGGAAGAGATCGAGCAGAAGATGTGTGAAAGGGATATTCTGGCCGGGGTTAATCTGGCAGAACTTACCGACCAGGAGGGGCTGCTGGTCTGTGTAACCGAAAAGAAGACCCGCCAGGATTTAGATAATTATGTTAAAAGCCTGGAGGTGGTTCTCAATGACTGAACCCTTAATTAAGGAATATGGCAGCCCGGGCAGAAAGGGTTATTCTCTGCCGGAGCTTGATGTCCCTGAAGAAAATCCCGGGGAAAAGCTGCCCGCCGGCACAGTCAGGAAGGAAGCAGCCGAGCTGCCTGAGGTCAGTGAAGTCGATGTTGTCAGACATTTCACCAGTCTTTCCAATATGAACTACGGAGTTGATTCCGGGATCTATCCTCTAGGTTCCTGCACCATGAAGTATAACCCGAAAATTAATGAGGATGTAGCCCGGATTCCCAATCTGGCGCACATTCATCCCCACCAGAAGGAAAAGTATGTTCAGGGGAGTCTGGAGATTCTCTATGAATTAAAACAGTATCTGGCTGAAATCAGCGGTATGGATGAGGTTTCTCTCCAGCCGGCCTCAGGTGCCCACGGAGAATATGTGGGGCTTATGATTATCAGAAAGTATTTTGAAAAGCAGGGCGAGGAGAGAACCAAGGTGATCGTGCCGGATTCAGCTCACGGTACCAATCCTGCCAGCGCCACCATGGCCGGTTTCGATGTGGTAGAGATAGAATCCAATGAGAGAGGCATGGTTGATCTGGATTCTTTGAGGGCAGCAGTAGATGATGATGTTGCGGCTCTGATGCTGACCAATCCCAATACCCTGGGAATATTTGAAAGGGATATCTGTGAGATTCAGCAGATAATTCATGATGCCGGAGGGCTGCTCTATTACGACGGCGCCAATATGAATGCCGTAATGGGTTATGCCCGACCCGGTGATATGGAATTTGATGTTATTCATTATAACCTCCATAAAACCTTTTCCACTCCTCACGGAGGCGGAGGTCCGGGCTCCGGCCCGGTGGCGGTTAAAGAGAGACTTGCTCCCTATCTGCCGGCGCCGGTACTGCAGAAGGAAGGCTCTCAATATTACTGGGATTATGACAGACCTGATACCATGGGCAAGGTTCATGCCTTCCACGGAAATTACGGTGTTATGCTGAGAGCCTATGCCTATATCAGGACAGCTGGAGGCGAAGGGCTCAGGGAAATCACCGAGAATGCAGTTTTAAATGCCAATTATATGAAGCATAAGCTGAAGGACACCTATGAACTGCCCTTTGCTTCTGACAGCCTCCATGAGTTTGTTCTCTCGGGCTCGCGCCAGAAAAAGGATGGCATCACCACTGCCAACATTGCCAAGCGGCTGCTGGATTATGAGCAGTATGCTCCCACCATCTATTTCCCGCTGATTGTCAAGGAAGCTATTATGGTTGAACCTACCGAGACAGAAAATCTAAGGTCGCTGGACAGGTTCATTGAGACTATGAAAATTATTTCCCGGGAAATAGAGGAAGAGCCGGAGCTGGTGGAAAACGCTCCTCACAATACTGTAGTGCGCAAGCTGGATGAGGCTCAGGCGGCGAGAAATCCTGACCTGAGATGGTAAGGAATTAAGTTATCTGCAACTAAAGCGCCCCTGCCGTTTTGAAGGTGGGGGCGCTTTTTATCTCTTATTATCTGTGTTATAATTTATTATATGTTATCTGCTGAGCTTTTTTGAACAGCATATCCTGATAGATTATTTTGTTTATTCAGGTCAGGGTCTGGATTTACAAGCAGTGAATAGCGGAAAATAATCCGGATGTTTATCGGTGAGGAAAGAGAGAACAGTTCTCATGAGAGTTAGACGTCAGCAGTGCTCTTAAAGAATGCTCTGGAGTGCTCTGCTGGAGATGGGTTTCTAAGCAGAAAAAGAGAGGTATTGAGTATAAGAGCTAGAGAATAATTTTTAAGGATGATCAGCATGCGTGAGAAGGATTATCTGGAGAAGTCTTCAGAACTGTTGAAAAATAAATATGAAGAAGCCTGCCAGCATTTAGATCAGGGAGAATTTGAGGAAGCAGAAGCCCTGCTCCGGGAGATTTTACGGTTGAATGAAAGCTTTGCCCCGGCCCGTAATAAGCTGGCTCTGCTTGCCATCAGGCGGGAGGAGCAGGATAAAGCACGGGAGGAGCTGACTAGAACCCTAAAGGTGGATCCCGATTATCCTCCGGCTTTAACCAATCTGGGCAGCCTGGAAAAAGCAGAGGGCAACTTTCACCGGGCTAAAGAGCTTTACCAGCAGGCCATTGATAAGAATGAGGAGTACGGTCCGGCCTATAATAATATGGGAGTTATTCTCCGGGAGGAAGGAAAGATAAAGGAGTCGGTTAAATATTTAAAAAAGGCTCGCAAACATGGAACCCTGACTTTTTCCAAAAGGTCAGAGGGTCCTCTTTACAAAGAGCCGGGCTGCCTGATTCCGATAATCTTGAGCGCCTTGGTTCTGCTGGGATTGCTTTACTGGTTTTTGCTGGCTTTAAACTGAGATAGGAAAGAGCAGCTCTTTCTTTAATTTTTAAGGTAAAAAATTCTGGAAGGACAAATCTGACTATCAGGGAGGAAGAGGTTATATGAGAGAAGAGCAGGAGGAACTGCTGCCGGGAGCAGTTGTCAAAATGAAAAAACCTCACCCCTGCGGCAGCAACAGCTGGGAGCTTATCAGGATAGGGATGGATGTTAAAATTAAATGCCGGAACTGCGGTCGGATGGTCAGTTTTTCAAGAAAGAAATTTGAGAAGGCCTTAAGGGAAATTCTCAAGCGAGAGGGGGAGTGATGGTGGAACTAGGTCTGGTAGGACTGCCTAATGTGGGTAAATCGACCCTGTTTACTGCGCTGACTGAAAAGGAAGTGGCCGCTGAAAACTACCCTTTCTGTACTGTTGACTCCAATGTAGGGTTGATAGAGGTTAAAGATGAGAGGCTTGAGGAACTCTGCTGTCACTATCAGCCCGATAAGTGTACTCCCTCAACGATAAAATTTATTGATATTGCCGGACTGGTGGAGGGAGCCAGTCGGGGTGAGGGGCTGGGAAATCAGTTTTTAGCCAGGATTAGAGAGGTTGATGCTATTGTTCAGATAGTCAGACTTTTTGAGGATGATAATATCTCACATGTGATGGGAGAGATTGACCCGATAAGAGATATTAAAGTTATTAGAGAGGAGCTAATAGCGGCTGATTTAAAGACGGTTGCCAGGAGAAAAGATAAAGCTGTTAAAATGCAGAAAACCGGCGAGAGGAAGTATCGTGAGGAAGAAGAGGCTCTGCAAAGGATGGAGGCTGACCTGGAGAAGGGCATACCGGTAAGAAAGCAGCAGCTGACTGATTTTCAGCAGAAGCTTCTGCCGGAGCTTTTTCTGCTGACGGCCAAGCCGACTCTCTATCTGGGCAATGTCAAGGAACAAGGGACTCAGGCTGATAGATATCGGGAGGAGTTTATTGATTATATTGCCGAGGAGCAGGAAGAAAGCGTTCTGATTGATGCACTTTTTGCCAGAGAGATGGTGGAGCTGCCGCCAGAAGAAAGAGAGATTTTTCTGGCAGAGCAGGAGGGGGATTCGGGCCTGGAAAATTTTATTAAAGCCAGCTATGAACTGCTGGATTTAATCACTTTTTTTACCGTGGCCGGTGGAGAAGAGGTGCGGGCCACCGGGATTCCCCGGAACACGCCGGCGCCAGAAGCTGCCGGGAAGATTCACTCTGATATGGAAGAGGGCTTTATCAAGGCTGAGGTAATAAATTTTAAGGCCTGGCAGGAGTTTGGCAGTCTGGAAGAGGCCAAAAATGGCGGCCAGGTAAAGCTGGCCGGCCGGGATTATCTGATTCAGGATGGAGATATCTGCTATTTTCATTTTAAAAAATAAATCAAATTTTCTGGAAGACATTTCAGTTTGAAGCTGACTTTTCAACCAAAGGTTTGATTAGGCTCATAAATCGAGAGATAAAAGGCCGGCAAAATTATTATTGCAAAGCTGGAGTGAGAATGCTATAATGATGAAAGGTGTGAAATGAGAATTACACTCTTACCATGCTTCAGTCCTCGAACTGGAGCCGTTAAGACCGGATGGAGGAGGTGAAAGCTATGGAAAAGACAGCAAGCTATGAAACTACCTTTGTGCTTTCCCCGGAACAGACCGAGGAAGAGCGGGAGGCCAGCCTGGAGAGGATTAAGTCCACCATCGAAGGCAATGAGGGAGAAATTTTGGAGATCGATGAGTGGGGTGAAAGAAGACTGGCCTATCCCATAAATGATCTTTTCAGCGGCTACTATGTAGTGCTGGACTTTCAGGGAGATTCTCAGGTGGTTGATGAACTGGAGAGAAACTTTAAACTGATTGGCGATCTGCTTCGCTATCTGATTGTGAGGAAAGATAAGTAAAAATCAGGGTGGTGGATATATATGCTAAACAGGATCATACTGATCGGGAGGCTGGTCCGGGATCCGGAGCTGCGCTACACAAGTAATGGCACACCTGTCTGTAATTTTACCCTGGCAGTGGAAAGAAGTTATACTAACAGAGATGGAGAGCGTGATGTTGATTTTATTCGTATAGTAACCTGGAGAAAGTTGGCTGAGACCTGTGCCGAGCATCTGAGCAAGGGTGTGATGGTTGCTGTAGATGGTTCGCTGCAGATCAGGAAAAGTGAAAAAGAAAATAGAACCTACATCAATCCTGAGGTAGTAGCTGAAGATGTGAGATTTCTGGTCTGGCCCAAAGACAGCAGCCGCGGTCAGGAGAGGCGCTCAGCCTCCCAGGCCCAGAAGCCCAATCAGTTTGACAATGCAGCCAGTCCCGACGCTGCCGATCTGGATGATGAAGACTTTGATGTTCCCTTTTAGATATCTATAAAAGCGGAATGATTTTAAATAAAACCAGGTAAATAGTTTAAATAGGAGGGTTGCGTTATGGCTAGAGGGAGAAATAAATCCTGTTTTTTCTGCGGAAATGATAAGGAGATCGATTATAAAGATACCAGAACACTGCAGAAGCATACAACCGATAGAGGAAAAATAATCCCCCGCAGAATAACAGGAACCTGTGCCAAACACCAGAGAGAAATCACCAGGGCTATCAAAAGGGCCAGAATAGTGGCTCTTATGCCCTTTGTTAAGGATTAATTAATAATAACTGTGCAGGGAAGGCTGTTTTTTCTTCTCTGCTCTGATATTTTCAGGCTTTTCGGGAGGTGTTCCCATTAGAACACCAGAATAACAGAAACAATGATGACAATGATAGGGTCCAGGAGGTTAGGGATGCCAGAAAGCTCTTTTTAATCTGTCTGGCGGTTATATTGGGATTATCTTTGCTGGGAATTATCTTCCCCTTTTTTAGCTTTGCAGCAGCCCTGATCTGGCCGGTTCCGGTGGTCTATCTGGCTTTAAAGCAGGGTTTGAAAAGAGCAGCATTTATGATTGCAGCTGCCGCTTTACTAAACGGCATACTAATCACCCCGGTACTGGGTTTAATCACTGTAGCGGGTTTTGGTTTTGTGGGCTTTGTGATGGCCGGTGCCCTGCTGGAAAATTTATCTTGTTTCAGGGTGCTGTTCTTTACAGTGCTGGCTGCAGTTGCTTCCAATTTTCTTCTGATAACCGGAATCTCGCTGGGAATGGGCTATGGCTTTCAGGAGGGGATTAGGAATGCTCTCCTGGAAAATCTACTGCCTCTGCTGGAAAACGGTGAGATGTCAGTTCTAATTCAACTGCAGCTCGATCTGGTTATGAGGCTGATGCCGAGTCTGATCGTAATCTCGGGGCTGATATCAGGTATATTAAATTACTATATTGTCCACTGGTTTTTAAAGGCTAAAAATATGGGAATTAAGATTTATCATACAGTAGACAAGTGGCGTTTTCCAGCAGGTTATCTAACTGCTGCTATTGTTTTAGCGTTGCTCTTCCGGGGGCAGACAGTGATGCTTAATCTGGGCGTCGTTGTTTTCTTTCTGGTCTTTCTCCAGGGCTTTGGAGTGGGGCTTTTTTATGTAGTCAGGAAAAGCTCTTCTCTGTTCTGGCGCTGGCTCTATGTGTTTTTTGTTATTGTTATACCCCTGTTGCCCCCTCTTTTGCTGCTGCTGGGTTTGATTGATTTATGGTTTGATATTCGAAAACTTAAATTTACCGGCAGCGGTTAAGGGTTACAGGCTTTAGATTGCCAGATATTTTGGATATTGAGGAATATGGAGAAGGAGGTTTAATCATGGAAGTGATCCTGAAGGAAGATGTTGATAAACTGGGTGAGATGGGTGATATTGTCGATGTAGCTGATGGTTATGCCCGCAACTATCTGCTGCCCATGGGGCTGGCAATGGAGGCTACCGAGGGTAAGGTCCAGCAGGCTAAGGAGCTGAAAAGGGCCCGGCAGCGGGAAAGAGCTGAAAACCGGGAGCAGGCTGAAAAACAGGCTAAGCAGCTGGAGGCAGAGAGTTTTGAGATAGCGGTGAAAGCCGGTGAGCAGGGCCGTCTCTTTGGTTCGGTAACGACCCAGGATATTGCCGAGACAGTGGCAGCAAAGGGTTATGAAATCGACCGGAAAAAAATTGAACTGGAAGAGAACATTAAGGAGCTGGGAGAACATAAAGTTCCTGTAAAGCTCTTTGAGGATATTTCAGCCGAGCTCAGCATTAAAGTTGTGGGGCTTGAGAGTGACGAGGAATAGCTAGCAGCAAATTGAGAGCAGGATTTACCACAGCTCTGGTTAGAGAAAAAATGAAAAGCAGAGAAAAAGGCGGCCCTGAGGCCGCCTTTTTTAATCTTAATGGCTAATTTTTGTGCTTAAACTCCGGAATTATTCCAGGTCATCTTTGCTCCAGTTTTCGTGTACTTTGCCTACCAGGTCGGGGCCCGGTTTTAAGGTTTCTTTGCCCTTTTCCCAGCCGGCCGGAGTAGCCTCTCCTTCATTTTCGCTGATATGCTGGAAGGCCTCTACCTGGCGGACGAGTTCATCCATATTCCGGCCCACAGGTTCCTTAAGTATTTCCAGGGCCTGCAGAACCCCCTGGGGATCAATCAGAAATCTTCCCCGGATGTTTACTTTAAGATTATCATCATAAACGTTGTAGGCTTTGCCGATGGAACCATCGGGGTCAGAGAGCAGGGGATAGGGCACTCCTCCATCTATCATCTGGGAAAGCTCCTGTTCCTGCCATACTTTGTGGGTGAAGTGACTGTCGGTGCTGATGGCCAGCACCTCAACATTTAAATCCTGAAGATCCTGATACTTAACGGCAACTGCCGTTAACTCTGTAGGTCAGACGAAGGGGAAATCTCCGGGATAGAAAAACAGCACGGCCCACTGTCCCTGATAGTCAGAGAGGCTTATCTCCTTGAAATTACCCTGATGAAAGGCCTTAGTGGTAAAATTCGGAACTTTCTCTCCCACCTTTATCATAGCTGAAACCTCCTTAGTAGTTAGTCTTATTAAATAATAACAGTTATCATTAAACCTGTCAAGATTTCTGCCAGAATTTATTGATTATATCGATTATAATTTTCGGGATTCAGCTCCTCAAGAGCAGAGCGGCCAATATCACTGCGGTAATGCATGTCTCGAAAGTAAATTTCCTCTATATGCTGGTAAACCTGGTTAACAGCTGAGAAAAAACCCTCAGCCAGAATGGTCAGGTTGAGCACCCGGCCTCCGCTGGTAATAAATTTCTCGCCGGTTTTTCTGGTTCCAGCATGGAAAACCAGGAGATTGTCATAACGGTTAACTTTATCCAGACCGGAAATTTCGTCTCCCTCATCGTAGGTCAGGGGATATCCTCCGGCGGCTAAGACTACAGAGACAGCAGATTCTTTGCTCCAGGACAATTTTTTTCGGGTAAGCCGGCCTGCAACAATTTCTTCAATTACAGCCAGAAGGTCATCCTGCAGACGGGGGAGAACGGCCTGACTTTCAGGGTCGCCAAAGCGAGCATTAAATTCCAGGACCTTCGGCCCGGAGGAGGTCAATATAAGCCCGGCATAGAGCACCCCCTGATAGTTGATGTCTTCTGCCCTGAGGGCCTTAAGAGTGGGATACATAATCTGCCGGTAAATCTCTTCTTCCTCTGCTTCAGAAAGATAGGGGACTGGAGAGTAAGCCCCCATTCCGCCGGTATTAGGTCCTTCATCCCCGTCAAAAACAGGTTTATGATCCCGGGAGGCAGCCAGCGGAAGAAGGGTTTCTCCGTCGGTCAGTGCCATGATTGAAATCTCCTGGCCGGTTAAGAAGTTTTCGACCACGATTCTTTCTCCGGCGTCCCCGAAAATTCTATCTTCCATAATTCTGTTAACGGTTTTAATGGCCTCCTGTTGGCTGGTGACAATTTTAGTTCCCTGACCCCGGGCCAGACCTTCGGCCTTTATTACCCGGGGATAATCGGTGTCTTTCAAATAGGAAATAGCTTCGGAGGGATCGGTGAAGACTTCAAAATCAGCGGTGGGAATATTATATCTGTTGAGAAGCTGTTTGGCAAAGATCTTGCTGCCCTCCAGCATGGCGGCTTCCCGGGTGGGGCCAAATATTTTCAGATTTCGGGCCTGAAATTCATTGACTATTCCGGCAACCAGAGGCTCCTCCGGCCCGACAATGGTAAGGTCAATTTTTTGCTTTCGGGCAAAATTCGCCAGTCCGGATATGTCGGTCATATCAATATCAACCAGCTCAGCCAGCTCAGCCAGGCCGTCATTGCCGGGGGCAGCATAAATTTTTCCGGCTTTTTCACTTTGATAAAGCTTCCAGACCAGGGCGTGCTCCCGGCCCCCGCTGCCTACAACCATTACTTTCATGATAGCTTCCTCCTTCAGGACGCTGAGTCAGTACAGTTAATTGTCGGGATTATTTTAGGCCGATAATATTGCTGTGATCCGCTGAATTTTTTTAAAAATCAAAGAGGTTTTCGATGGATGATATCCTTTCTTTCCGGTCCGGTGCTGATCAGGCTGATATTGATACCGGTTTCCTCTTCAATAAAGTTAATATAATGACGGGCTTCTGAGGGAAGCTGCTGGAAACTGGTTACACCTGAGATATCCCGCTGCCAGCCTGGCAGTGTTTGAAAGACCGGCCTGGCACTTTCCAGCTGAAAAACATCAGGCAGTCTTTCAGTTATTCGGTCTTCTAATTTATAACCGGTACAGATCTTAATTTCGGAAAATCCGCTTAAAACATCGAGTTTCGTCAGGGCCAGGGCGCTAACACTGTTGAGCATAGCAGCATAGCGCAGGGCAGGGAGATCTAGCCAGCCGCAGCGGCGGGGACGTCCGGTGGTTACACCATATTCCTGACCCTGCTCCCTTAATTTTTCACCCTGGTCTCCTGTCAGTTCGGTGGGAAAGGGACCCTGGCCAACTCGGGTCAAATAGGCCTTGGCCACGCCGATAATTGAAGTGAGATAGCGGGGCCCAAAACCCGTACCGCTGGAAACACCACCGGCACCAGGATGAGAAGAGGTAACATAGGGATAGGTGCCAAAATCCAGATCAAGCAGGGCACCCTGGGCTCCTTCAAAAAGTATCTGCCGGCCCTGTCGGTGAATTTTCCAGAGAAGAGAAGGCAGGCTTTTGACATGGGGACGAAGTTTTTCAGCCAGAGGAAGGAACTCGGCAGTAAGCTCTTTGAGATCGAAGACAGGCTCCCGGTAGAGTTTCTCAAGTATGGCATTTTGATAGCTTAAGGCTTTTTCTAGTCTGGCAGTAAATCTTTCCCGGGAAAGAAGGTCACCCACTCTCAGGCCCCGACGAGCTGATTTATCGGCATAGGCCGGACCGATGCCCCGGCCGGTAGTTCCGATCTTCTCGGAGGATCGGCCCTCCTCCTCCAGTTTATCCAGCCGGAGATGATAGGGCATTACCAGATGGGCTTCAGGGCTGAGATAAAGATTATCAAGAGCAACCCCTCTCTTTTTTAAGCCGGTCATTTCCTTTACTAGACTTCGGGGATCGACGACCACCCCGCTGGCGATCAGACATAATTTTTCTGGATAGAGAATACCTGAGGGAATCAGGTGAAGTTCATATTTCTGGCCGGCAGCAACTACGGTATGGCCGGCATTGTTGCCACCGCTAAAACGCACCACGGCGTCGGACTCAGCGGCCAGCAGATCTGTTATTTTGCCCTTGCCCTCGTCGCCCCACTGCATTCCAATTAAAATTTTATGGCCCATTTACCCCTCTCCTTTATGAAATACCAAATATTTTTTGTATTATGCTTTAATGGTAGCAAATAAATTATTTTCAGTCAAGCAGCAGGCTTTTGGAAAAACAAACAGGAATTTTGCTGTCGGTCAAGAAGTTATATTAACACCTCATATTAGTTTTGAGGAATTTTTAGCCTGAGAAAAATTGTTTATTTATCCTAGCAGTTAAAGCTGCTGAGAGTTCTGCAGCTATCTGCTTGGCTGGCAAGGAGGTCTGTAATATATGGCGCCGGAATTCTGGCAGCAGAAGGAGTTGATCTCCTTTGCTGATACTCCAGAGGGTCGCAGGGTTCAGCTGGAGGAAAAGATAATTGAGAAGGGGTTTTTAACCCGCTTTCCCGGTTCCAGTCTTGCTCTATTTTTGCTCCTTTCTGCCAAGGGGGCTGACAGAGAACCCTATACAGTGGAAGAGGATAAGCTCCACTGTCTGCTGCCGGGAAGCAGAGATGAGGTGAAGACTGCTCTGGACTTCCTGGTGGAGTGTGATCTCCTGGAGTACAGCAGAGATATCCAGAGGGGATCAGGGCAGGATCAGCAGCAAAATTTTTCAGCCAGGAAAAGTACTGGCTGCCGTCTGAGGATGTGTTTTAAACCGGAGAATCTCTTTCCCGGCGAGTATCGGATGGCTGCAAGACGAAAAGCAGGAGATAATCATTTCGGGAGTTCAGAGGCTGCCGGAGAGCACTCTCTATCCTCAGATGAGCTTTCTGCTGAAGAGTTTAAGAAGGAGCTGCTGGATTTTTTTCCCGGAAGCCCGGGTTCTCAGGCTTACAGGCAGGCCGATGAAGAGGTTGAGCGCTGGTGCAAGGATTTTCCCGCCGATCTTTTACAGGAGCTTCTCAGAAGAGTCAGGAAATGGCTTGGCTATCCTCAGAACCCTCACGAAAGAGCTCACTATTATCTCAGGGCTATAGTTTCGGACTGGTATGAGAAGGGTATTTTTTCTCGGGAGAAGCTCAAGGAATATGACAGACTTTACCGGGAAACCAGAGAACTGGCCCGGATCTATGGTTTTAAAAATTATCATCAACTGAATCCTGTCCAGCTGGAAACTCTGCAGAGCTGGCTGACAGGATCCCGGGGTTTATCACTGGAGATAGCCTGCTGGGCAGTCAGGCAAGCGGTTCGTCAGAAAAGAGACGCCAGCCCCTCGCTGGATTATATAGAGCGAAATTACATAAAGCCTTTAAAGGAGGCCGGGGTTAAGAATATCGCTCAGGCTGCTGAGGTTCTGGGAGAAGAGGATTCTTTTAAGCAGGAGGAACAAGATATTCAGGCTCAGCAAGAGCAGATCTGTCAGGAATGGGAAGATTTTTTCTGGGAAAAGCCCGGGCGCTAAGGCATTACTTCGAAAAATAAGGCTGGCTAATAATTGGTAATGACAGGAGACTGCTTAACCAGCAAGAAAAACTGCTATCATCAAAGTTTAGGGGGTGAAAGGCCTGACCGCAGGCCTGAGCTAGTATGGCCAAACAAAATCAGGTAGTAAGGCAGATGAATCAGGATGAATGGTCTGGAGGGGAGCAGGAATTTCAGCTGCTCGGCATTTTGCTGCAATTCCCCGAGCTGATCAATGAAGCTGCTGATGCTCTGCAGATAAAGCATCTGGGCCATCCCCAGGCCCAGCTGATCTATGAGGAGCTGTTAAAGCAGTTCCAGCAGGATGGAGCCATATCCCGGACGAAATTGCTGCTGAAATTGCGGGAGGAGGAGCTGGTAAAGGATCCCGATGGATTAATCGATCAGCTCACTTCCGGCTTTAATACCCGGGATGAACTTAAACCTACCATAGATTTGATCAAGGAGGAGCATCAGAAGAAGCTCTTACGGGAGGCCGCTGCCAGACTCAAGGATCTGGCCGATAAAAGTGATCTGACTATTGAGGAATACCAGGCTCAGGCTCAGGAGCTGATTTTTTCAGCGACCAGTGAAACCGGCGATCTGGAAAAGCATATTTTTTCCATGGAAGAGGCTTTAATCGCCTCCTATGACAGATATTTAAAGCGGCGCAGTAATGAAGCTGATTTCGGAGTGCAGAGCGGCTTTATGTCACTGGATAAGCTGCTGGGAGGTTTTAAAAAGGGACATTTAACCGTCATTGCAGCTTCTACCTCCATGGGTAAGACCGCTTTTGCCATCAACATTGCCCGAAATGTCTTAAAAAGAGAGGTTCCGGTGGGTATAATCAGCCTGGAGATGGATGCCACTGAAATTGTGGACAGAATGGTAATTCAGGAGGCCGATATTAACGCCTGGAAGTATTCTCAGGGTCATACCAGTGAGAGTGAGGATGAAAGGATCTCTGAGATTTTAAATGATATGCACGAATACCCCCTGATGATATCCGACGAGCGGGGGCTTAATGTAGCACAGATTAGGGCCCGGCTGAGAAAGTTTAAAGCCCAGCTGGAGGAGATGGGACTGGTGATCATAGATTATCTGCAGATGATCCAGATCCCGGAAGATTACTCGCAAAATACAGCCCGGGCTGTTGGTGAGGTCGTGCTTCATCTCAGAAACATGGCTTCCGAGCTGGAGGTGCCGGTATTGCTGATTTCTCAGATCAGCCGAAAGTTTACCAGCCGCCAGGATAAGAGGCCGGTTCTCTCTGATCTCAGGGATTCCGGTAATATTGAGGAGATTGCCGATGGGGTGATATTTTTATACCGGGAGGCTCATACCAGTCCGGCTGCCCGGGAGAAGGCTCAAATGGAAGGCACTGAGGGTGAAACCGAGGTAATCGTGGCCAAGCAGCGGACCGGTCAGACCGGGGCGGTTAAACTTGAGTTCGATGAGGATCATATCTGTTTTATCGATCCGGAGAATATATCCTATGAAGAGGCTATGCCCTATGAAGGATGATCGGGGGATTCATCTTAAGGTCGTTAATGCTTTCTGCCGGGCCTATCATGAGAAAATGCAGTCAGACGAGATAAGCAGAGATGAGCTGGAGGAGATATCCCGGCTGCTGGATAATCTGGAGAACTACAGTTATGCCGAGGTTAAACAGAGGCTGGAGGAGATTTTTCCTGGCTATCAGCCACGGGAAATCCCGCTCTTTAACTATCTGGAAAACGGAAGAGATTAGAGAACGCTGAAGGATAATGAGAGTTTTTGCCCCTCAATATGATCTATTATAAAGAAAGAGCCCCGGAATGCTAAGCGGCCGGGGCTTAAAATATTTTGGTTTGCTTGCCTGTATCGCGGGCATTGATAACCGGATTGCAGCATTAATATTATCTGAGTTTTATTCACTCAACTGCTGTTCACTTCCGGGGTTAATATTAAAAATATTGAGTGACAGGTAGCGTTCCCCGGTATCAGGTGCTATGGTGAGAATAGTGCTGTTCTCAGCAACTTTTTTAGCCAGTTTTAGAGCAGCAGCAGTGGCCGCCCCTGATGAAATACCGAGCAGCAGCCCCTCCATCCGGGCCAGTTTGCGGGTACAGGCAGAGGCCTCTTCGTTGCTGACCCTGATGACTTCATCGATTAATTCAACTTCCAGAATTTCCGGGATAAAACCAGCGCCGATTCCCTGAATCTTATGAGACCCAGGTTCTTCACCGGAAAGTACTGCTGAGTCAGCCGGCTCGACGGCAATCAGTTTTGTTTTAACTGATTTTTCCTGAAAAGCCCTTCCGATTCCGGTAAGGGTTCCTCCGGTCCCCACTCCAGCAACCAGATAATCCAGTCTGTCGCCAAAATCAGCTAGTATCTCTTCAGCAGTTGTCAGCTGGTGAATCTCAGGGTTGGCAGGATTGGTGAACTGACCGGGCATATAATAATTTTCGTTTCCCCGCACCAGATCCCGGGCTGTCTCAATCGCCCCTTTCATGCCATTTTCTCCTGGGGTCAGCACCATCTCGGCTCCAAAGGCTTTAAAAAGCTGACGGCGCTCCTGGCTCATAGTATCCGGCATGGTCAGGATAACCCGGTATCCCCGGGAGGCTCCGATTAGAGCCAGGCCGATTCCAGTATTGCCGCTGGTCGGCTCAACAATAACCCCGCCGGGTTTAAGCTCTCCATTTTCTTCTGCCCTCCTGATCATATTAAAGGCAATCCGGTCCTTAACACTTTTACCGGGATTGAAGGATTCGAGCTTTAAGTAAATTTCCGGAGCCAGCTGGCTGCCCAGGCTCTGCAGCTGATAATGGGGGGGGTTGCCGATCAGTTCTTCAACTCTGCAAGCTATTTTCATTCTAACTTCCTACCTCCTGTGGTAAGTATTTATAGAGCAGGACTTAATTTTGAGGTTACCTTAAAAGATTAGCAAAAAACATAAAGCATAGCAGTTAACTATGCTTTATAAATATTATAATAGAATTTTTAAGTTTGTCAAGCAGATAGGCTTTCTGGTTCAGCTTTATCATGCTTTTTCTTCTGGAGGAGATAGAAGATAAGCTTTAAATATCTGCCAGTTTATTTACCAGGTTTGAGCGGGTGATAATACCCAGCAGATGGCCCTTCTCGTCCACAACCGGAACTCTGTCGATCTTTCTTTTTTTCATTATTCTGGCGACTTCCTGACCTGTAGTACCAGGCTGTACGGTATAGACCTTCTTTGACATCTGACTTTTCACCCTGACGCTGGCTATCAATTCAAAACCTTCCTTCAAGCTGGCAATATCTTCGGTAGCGGTATGGGGTGAGATCCAGCCCGAGGTATCAAGCAGAGAAACCACATGGCTTTTTCCTGAAAAATCAATGATGTCTCTTTCAGTTATAATGCCAACCAGTTCGTTATTTTCGTTTACCACCGGAGCGCCGCTGATATTGTGCCGGGCAAAGAGCTGGATGACTTTCTTCAGGGTATCATCGGGATGGACACTGATTACAGGGCTGGTCATAATATCGCTGGCGGTAAATTTCATGGGGGCTGCCTCCCTATAAAGATTTCTTTTCTCTAAAGACCGGTTTTATTATTCGAAGGCCGATAGTTAATTTAATTATAAGCTAGAAGCCGGCAATAATCAATATTTTTGAGAAAAATCATGAAAATTGTGCCGCCCGGGGCTGGAGAGGGGAACAGGTTTTACAGATGAATTTTATTGTGATAAAATCAAACCGTCAGAAGTGGTATATACCATATATCCAATAGGAGGATTTAAGATGTTTAAAAAAATTGAGAGGCTGGATAGCGAGAGTCCTCTGCCTCTTTATTATCAGCTGGAACAGGAGATTAAAAGACTGCTGAGGGAGGGGCAGCTGAAAGAAGGGGATAAAATACCTTCGGAAAGAAAGATAGCCAGCAGGCTGGAGATTAGCCGCATGACAGTGCATCGTGCTCTGGACAATCTGGTGCAAAAGAATTATCTTTACCGGGAGCAGGGGAGGGGAACCTTTGTTTCCGGAAATAATGTTGAGGTGATTTCGCCGCTGGCAAGCTTCTCCCGAGAAATGGAGAATCGGGGTTTGGCAATAACCTCCCGGATAACAAGCTGGGAAAGGCGAAAGGCTACCCCTGGAGAAAAACAGAAACTGCAGTTAGAAGAGGGCGAGGAGATTTATGACTTTACCCGCCTGAGAAGTCTGGAAAATGTGCCGGTGCTGAGGGAAGAGGTACGGATACCTGTTAAATTTTGCCCGGATCTTGAACCTGAAGTGCTGGAAGAGAGCTCTCTGTATGACTTCTTTGTTTGTAAATATGCTCTGGAATTGAAGGAGGCCCGGGCTACAGTGGAACCGGTAGCCCTGGTGGGTGAGATTGCTGCTGAGATGCAGGTCGAATCAGGTCAACTGGCTCTTTATTTTGAGCAGCAGACCTATCTCAATGAGGGAAGCCCGGTGGAGCTGACCAGAGCTTATTACCGTCATGAAGATCATAAATTTCGGATCAAACTGGGGAAAGAATATACTTACTAGGTTCTGCAGATATTCCAAATAGCACTTTGCTAGAAGACAAACAGGATGATAATATTATTGCTAATTTTTCAGAGAAAGGATGATAGCATGAGATTAATTTTTACCGATAACTACAAAATGTTAAGTCTGAGAGCTGCCCGATATCTGGCAGGACAGATTGAACTCAAGCCGGACTGTAATCTCGGACTCCCTACCGGCAGCACCCCTTTGGGGATGTATGATGTGCTTGTCAGGCTTCATCAGGAAGAGGGTCTCAGCCTGGCCGAGGTTTCAACCTTTAATCTTGATGAATATCAGGGTCTGGGAAGGGATCATCCTCGCAGTTATTATAATTATATGAAGGAAAACCTTTTCCAGCATGTCGATATCAAAGAAGAGAACATCAATTTTTTTGATGGGACTGCCGAGGATATAGAGCAGGAATGTCATCGCTTTGAAAATAAAATTGCTGCCTCGGGAGGAATAGATCTGATGATTCTGGGAATTGGCCGTAACGGACATATTGGATTTAATGAGCCGGCTGAAGAGCTCAGAAGTCACAGCCATCTAACCGAGCTGGCTGAAGAAACCATTAAGGCCAATCAGCGGTTTTTTCAGGAAGAAGAAGAGGTTCCCGGCCAGGCCCTGACTATGGGCATGGGCACTATTTTAAAGTCCGACCGTATTCTGCTGCTGGCCAGCGGCCAGTCCAAGGCCTGGGCAGTTAAGGAACTGATGAAAAAGAGGGTTTCTCCCCGATTTCCGGCCTCCTTTCTGCGAGTTCATCCCCGGGTGACCCTGTTAATCGATCAGGAGGCAGCCGATAAAATCTAGCAGCAGCAATTTGTTATGCCAGCCCAAAGACTGCAGCAACTGCCTTAAAGTTTGCCTGTGGAAGATTAATAACAGTTACCTAAATTATCAATAATAATTATCAAAGAATCAGGCCCGGCAGAGGAATTTAATTTTTTATCTAGAAGTTTATGTAACAGCAGAAAAATATTGCAGCAGAAGAACCTCTGTGAGGAGAGTGATCTGATGAAAGAGTTGAAGGATGTTTTGCTTGCTAGAGAAGCACAGTCAGAGATCGTGATAGGCAATTCTGCTCTGGTACGGGCCATGGTGGAGGCTGGAACCAGGGTTGTTTCAGCCTATCCCGGTTCTCCCACCCCGGAGATAGCCGAGGCTATCAAGGCCATTCCCCGGGAGGAAAGACCCTTTTACTTCGAGTTTTCCACCAACGAAAAGGTGGCTACCGAGCTGGCCTTTGGAGCCTCGATCAACGGCCATCTTTCCACTGTTTTCTTCAAAAGTGTTGGTTTGAATGTTGCAGCCGACAGCTTTGTGCAGTTAAGTCTGATGGAATTAACAGGGGGAATGGTAGTTGTCATAGGTGACGATCCCGGAGCCAATTCTTCCCAGAATGAGCAGGATAACCGGCACTACTCCCAGCTTTCCTATATTCCCATGCTGGAGCCGGCAACTCCTCAGGAGATCTACCGGATGTATCTTGAAGCCGTTGATATTTCCCGGCGGGAGAAAATGCCGATTATTCTGCGCCTGACCACCCATGTCTGTCATGCCAAGGAGATGGTTTCTTTTGGCAGCTGGAAACCGCTGGAGTTTGATGATAAACCCCGTTTTTCCAGTGAAAATGGACCCTATGTTCCCATTACCAGAGAGGTCTTTCCCATGAAGCGCCGGGCTCTCAATAAATGGGAGAAGGTGAGAGAGTATGTCAGCAGCTCTGATCTTAACCGGATTGAAGATAATGGCAATAAAAAGAGAGGTATTATCACCACCGGAGTGCCCTATCTATCGCTGCAGGATGTGCTGCAGGATCTTG
>PWFW01000112.1 GCA_003554225.1 Halanaerobiaceae bacterium
AAAAAGAAAAAGTCCATCCAGCAGAGAAGATTTCTCCTGGACGGACTGCTGGACGGAGCTTGCTTATTACTGACTTAAATAATTTCAGTGCAGATAGTTGACCGGGTTTACCGGTCTGCCATTTACCCGAACTTCAAAATGAAGATGGGGTCCGGTTGAGCGCCCTGTATTGCCGGAATAGGCAATAACCTGACCGCGGTTAACATACTGCCCCTGTCTGACATTGTAAGAATTTAAATGGGCATAAAGGGTTTGCATTCCCCTCTGATGCTCGATTATCACAGTATTACCATAACCTCCGGATCTGCCAACATGCACTACTGTTCCACCGGCAGCAGCTTTAACAGGCGTCCCAACTGGAACTGCATAATCTTTGCCATCGTGATGTCTACCCCAGCGGGGCCCAAAGGGTGAGCTGACCCGGCCTTCAACCGGCCTGATTAACAGCTGATTGAGGCGATCCTGATAACCAAATTCAGGTTTTGCTCCTGGCAATATTATTCTGTCTCCAGCTTTAAGCTTATCAGGATCAGAAATATCATTAGCTTCCTTAACTTTTTCTATATCAAGCTCAAACTTCCTGACAATTTGTGTGAAACTTTCTCCCGGGCCAATATTATATAAAATACCCTTAACAGGAAGTATGGTCAGCTCATCGCCTGGCATCAACCTGTTCATGTCCTGGATGTCATTGGCACCAATCAATGTATCAATATTTATGCTGTATTTGCTGGAAATTGTCCAGAGGCTTTCTCCCGATTGCACTATATGAGTTTCGATTTGATCCAGCAGAGAGGAGGTGTGATGCTCTTCTTCCAGAGCCTGAAGAAAACCCACACCTGTTATTTCCTGAAGCTCAGATTGCAGACGCTTATCAATCTCCTGCCTGGAGAGTTCTGCCAGGTCTTCTCTGCTGGTTTTAGCTGCCTTCCAGATTAGCTCCTCTTTCTCCAGATTGATCTGGATCAAACCCTGACCGACATAATTGACAGCTGGATAACCGGCAGTCTCCTCTGCCTTTTTAGGCGAGCTATCCCGGGAAAATACAGTTGTAATTAGGCTTGTATCAATATTATGTAGGGGATTAACAGATTTTATATCTATTTCTGCTGCCTCTTCTAAGGATGACTCTGTCAGATTTACCGGGATTGGATCAGCCTGAAAGGTGAAAAGAAATACAAAGAGAAACAGAATTAAGATTAAATGCTTCTTTTCCATAAGCAGCCACTCCATTCAAAGTTTTATTTTTCCCTGCTTTGGAACAAATATGTTGATTTACTATGTAACTTATTTATTAATACCCCACAAATATCAATATCATTATACTATATTTTCGAGAAAAAATCCAATCGATGTATGGAATTTAGGCCCTTAAAACCATTTTTCTATATTTTATCTTGAAAATATGTCATGATATTTTCATTTATTGTTGTACCTCGAAGAGGCATGGAAGTTTATCTTGAAAATAGCAAGTATATTTTCATCTATTATTGTGTCCCGGAGGGGCATGGTGGTTTATCCTGTTATTTTTCTATTAATATACAAAAATTTATATTTTTTAGAAAATAGCAAATCAAAAACAGCCATTTAAATCTCTAATAGGAAATTTAAATGACTGTTTAATATCATTTATTTCGTGCCGACAATTTTGTAGCCGGCTTCTTTGACTGCCTGTTTAAATCTTCCCAGATCGGTTTCTTTATTTTCCAGCTCTACTCTGGCAATACCTTCATCCAGTTCAACCTTCACAGATTCAACCCCCTGCAAATTCTTCAGGGCCTTCTCTACTGCTGAAGCGCAGTGACCACATTTCATTCCTTCAACAATAAAATTTATCTCACTCATTTTAAAACCTCCAAAATTAAATATTTTTCAAAAAATAATTCGAAAAACATCAGCAGTTAAGTCAGCAATCAGTCAACAAATCTGTCAACAGTATTTACCAGTTCTTCAATAATCTCGCTGTTATCCCCCTGCTGCATTGCATTGCTTACACAGCCCTGGACATGCCTGTCTAAAACCTTTAATCCAACATTTTTCAATGCTCCTCGAGTCGCAGCAATCTGAGTTAAAATATCAATGCAGTATTTATCTTCTTCAATCATTCTGTTGATTCCTCGAACCTGTCCTTCAATTCTTTTCAGGCGATTTGTTAATGCTTTTTTATCTTCCCCTGTTAAAGAACTCATATTTATTCCTCCTGAATTTATTCTGATTTTGGCAATATCAAAGCAAAAGAACATCAAAAATACATACCCTGTATGGGTATCTTAAATTTACTATACCATTTTTGCAAAAAGCTGTCAAGCTCAAACAAAAATTAATTTGTAATTTATGAATTTTTTGTTATAATATCCTTACAGAGATCATGATTATGGAGGGATGCATATTAAAAATCAAACTTTTTCTACAGACACTGCTAGAGACCAGGCTCTTCTGGTTGGCAGTGAAAAAAATTCTTTAAATGAATTGCAGGAATTAACTTTAACTGCCGGTGGCAGTGTTGAGGGAATTATTACTCACCGCCTCGATAACCTTAATGCTGCTCACTATTTAGGTAAAGGCAAGCTGGAAGAAGTAAAAAGAACCGTGGAAACCCTGGATGTTAATCTGGTCATTTTTGATTGTGAATTGAGTCCGGCTCAGCTGCGCAATTTAGAAGAAATACTGGACATTAAAATAATTGATCGTACCCAGTTAATTTTAGATATATTTTCTCTGCATGCAGATACCAGGGAAAGCAAGCTTCAGGTTGAAAAAGCCCAGCTGGAATATATGCTTTCCCGACTGGCAGGCAAAGGAACAGAGCTATCTCGACTGGGTGGAGGTATTGGCACCCGGGGTCCCGGTGAAACAAAACTGGAAACAGACCGCCGGAGGATAAATGAGAGAATTCACCGTTTAAAGGAAGAACTCAAAGATATTTCTCGAACCCGTCATGTCCAGAGACAGGAAAGGCAGGACCCCATGATAGCTCTGGCCGGTTATACAAACGCCGGAAAATCAACCCTGTTAAATCAGCTTACTAAAGCCGATAAACCTGTAGCCGACCAGCTCTTTGCTACCCTGGATTCAACTTTGCGACGCTTCAAGTTGCCTGGCGGCAAACAGGCTATAATAACCGATACAGTTGGTTTCATCCGCAATCTACCCCACCAGCTGATTGCTTCTTTTAGAGCAACTCTGGAAGAAATCAGACAGGCTGATATTATTCTCCATCTGATAGACAGTTCCCAGGATAATATAGAGGAGAGAATTCAAATTGTTAAAGATGTGCTTCAGGATATCGAGGTAAAGAGCAAAACCAGTCTGCTGGTTTTTAATAAAATTGATCTTCTAAGCGAAAATAAAAGGAATTTCCTGGAAAGCAGTTATCCCGAAGCTTATTTTATTTCAGCCCGTCAGGGAAGAGGGATTGAAGCTCTGCTGCTCAAGCTTGAAGAGATAATATATAATCAACTGGTTGAAGTTTCGGGCATTCTCCCCTATGATCAGGCTGGTTTAATCGAGGTGATACACCAGCGAGGCTCGGTTGAAAATGAGGAGTATTCTCAAGAGGGTATTTTAATAGAAGCCCTTGTCCCGGGGGATATTGCTTCCCGGCTGGAAAACCTCCTCAGAAAACAGGAGAAGAAAGAGAAAAAGCCCCTTCCTTAAGAGGGGGCTTTTTATTTAACCAAACTATAATTTCTCACAAAACAGGTGACTGCTAATATCCTAAAAAATGGCCGTTTCTTTCCTTGTTAAATTTCAGCTGCAAAATTTAAACCTGGAAGTTTCAGGATATAAATCAGACCTATAGACACAGGCATTATTCTACAGTAAAAAAAGATAATCTACTTTGCCTGATACTCCCTGTCGGTCACATGACAGGCAGCCCAGTGGCCCTCCTCGTATTCTTTAAACTCCGGCTCCACCTCGCTGCAGATATCTATCGCTTCGGGGCAGCGGGGATGGAAACGGCAGCCGGAGGGCGGATCTACCGGACTGGGTACATCGCCTTCCAGGATGATTCTCTCCTTCTCATAGGTGGGATCGGCCACCGGTATGGCTGAAAGGAGCGAGCGGGTATAGGGATGGAGCGTGTTCTGGAAGAGCTCCCGTTTGTCAGCCAGCTCCACTATCTTACCGAGATACATAACAGCAATCCTGTCGCTGATATGCTTGACCACACTGAGATCGTGGGCGATAAAGAGATAGGTCAGGTTAAACTCCTCCTGCAGCTCCTCCATCAGGTTGATGACCTGGGCCTGAATTGAAACATCCAGAGCCGAGACCGGCTCATCACAGATAATCAGCTTGGGGTTCAGGGCTAAGGCCCTCGCCACCCCGATCCGCTGCCGCTGACCGCCGGAAAACTCGTGGGGATAGCGCTTCATGTGCTCCCGCTGCAGGCCGACCTTGTTCAAGAGCTCGGCCACCCTCTCATCTCTTTCCTTCTTGCTGTTAACCAATTTGTGAATCTTTAAAGGCTCCCCGATAATATTGGCCACCGTCATCCGGGGGTTGAGCGAGGCATAGGGGTCCTGGAAGATAATCTGCATCTGTCTCCTTAAGGAGCGCATCTTATTCCGGTCGTAATCTAAAATATTCTCTCCCTCAAAATAGATCTCGCCCTCGGTAGCCTCTAACAGCCTTAAAATCGTCCGTCCGGTGGGGGATTTGCCGCAGCCGGATTCACCGACCAGCCCCAGGGTTTCTCCCTTCTTGATGCTAAAGTTGATTCCGTCGACGGCCTTTACATATCCCACCGTTCTTTTTAAAACTCCCGCCTTAACCGGGAAGTATTTTTTGACATCCTTTAACTCCAGCAGTGCTTGCTCTGCTGCCAAATTTCTTCACCTCCAGCAATATTAGGCTGATTCAGCCTCTTCTCTCTGTCTTACCTTTTTCTTGTGCTCCTGCAGTTTATCGACATACCAGCAGCGGGACTGATGCCCTTCTGCTTTCTCCTCAATGGGAGGCTCCTCCTCATGGCACTTCTCCTCTGCTAAAAAACAGCGGGTGTTGAATTTGCAGCCCTCGGGAAAATCTAAGGGGCTCGGCACAATCCCGGGGATGGCATCGAGCTTCTCCACCTCTTTATGGAGCAGGGGTATCGAGCGCATCAAGCCCCAGGTGTAGGGATGCATGGGATCTTTAAAGAGGGAGTTGGCATCGGTGTATTCCATAATTCTGCCAGCATACATGACCGCTATCCGGTCGGAGACCTCGGCTATTACCCCGAGATCGTGGGTGATCATCATAATCGCCATGCCGAATTCCTTTTTCAGGCTGTTCATGAGATCCAAGATCTGGGCCTGGATGGTAACATCCAGGGCCGTGGTCGGCTCATCGGCGATTAAAAGCTCGGGGTCGCAGGAGAGGGCCATCGCTATCATAACCCGCTGCCGCATCCCGCCGCTCAGCTGATGGGGGTACTCATCGACCCGCTGCTCCGGCAGGGGAATCCCCACCTTGGTCAGCATCTCTACAGCCTGACGGCGGGCCTCCTTTTTGGAGACCTTCTTGTGCAGGATAATAGTCTCGGCGATCTGATCTCCCACGGTATAGACCGGGTTTAAGGAAGTCATCGGCTCCTGGAAGATCATCGAGATCTCATTGCCCCGGATCTTCCGCATCTCTTTCTCCGATACCTTGGTGAGATCCCTTCCTTTAAAGAGGATCTCGCCGTCGACTATCTTCCCCGGCGGTGATTCCACCAGGCGCATAATGGAGAGCGAAGTTACGCTTTTGCCGCAGCCTGATTCTCCTACTATCCCGA
>PWFW01000046.1 GCA_003554225.1 Halanaerobiaceae bacterium
CCTGAGGGCCGCGGTCGGTTTCGACGATTTCAAACTCTACTTCCTGACCGTCTTCCAGGTTTTTAAATCCTTCTTCTTCAATTGCTGAAAAGTGAACAAAAACATCTTCTTCTTCGCCTTCACGTTCGATAAACCCAAAACCCTTTTTCGTATCAAACCATTTAACATTTCCTGTGTAAATCATTAATCTGATTCCTCCTAAATCTTTAATCGTGATTTTTGCTTCCTATATAACAATAACATATAAAGCTGACAATATCAAGGTAAATTAGTTATTTTATGAAAAAAATATTTAAAAAGCTCAATTATTCTATATTTTCTTTAAACCAGTCAACGATATCATCTGACTCATAGAGCGGCTGATCCTCAATAAATAGGCAGGGCACCTGGGATTTACCCCCCACCTCCTGCAGTCTCTTTTTGGCCTCAATATCTTCATTGATATTTTTCAATTCAACCTCTAAATTTTTATCCTCGAGAAAGTTGAGGACCTTTTTACAGTAGGGACAGTAGGGAGTATAGTACAGGGTTAATTTCTCCAAAGCTTGAACCTCCTTTCTTGTGAAATTAGCACTGCAAAACTAGCACTGCTTTGTATTATAACAAAATTTTAGCAGAAAGCCGTATCCTGAATTACATTTACTTATCTTTTTTATCTGTTACTATCCTGTAGATTGAGGGCAGATAGGGCTTAACAAAAAAAGCTGCTTCAAACTCTCTGGTTTCAGAGGTTTTTCTGGAGGTATCACGATATTTCTTTATGGTATCATTGATCTCCTGGCGAAAATCCTTTAAATCCTCTTCGGTGAGATAAAGTTTCTGAATACCCAGAAACAGCGACTCCCGGCCGTAATACTCATTATCTTCCAGGGCATCACCAATGTTGTCATAACCCTGGAGCAAACCAAGAAGATCTCTGAAATCACTGGAAAGGTGCTGAATCAGACCAAAGACCCAGTGATTATCAACATTTTCAGGAATACTGGAAAACACCTGCCCAAGCGAATAATACTGAGCCCTTTTTCTGAACATCATATCTTCTTCCTGACGGGATTCTACCATGTCGGCCTCAGACATGCGCAGCAGATAATCCATTACCATGGAAGGTTTTTCATCGATTTCCCGGGCCAGCTTCTTTGCCGTAACCCATTCCCCCTCCTCCATGGCCACTAAAATTGTCAGGCCAATGGGATCGGTCAGCAGATCAGCCTGTTCCTGATTTTTAATCTGATAGGTCGTTTTATCATTATTTTTTTTACTCACAGAAACCACCTCCGGCTATTTTTATTCTCAGGCAGGAATTAGTTAGTTTTTCTTTAATTTAAGATATAGACAAAATTTCGCAAAACCCTACTTTTCTGAAAGGATGAGATAGATGAGCAAATCAATAACCTACTCCCGGGCTATGCAGGAATTTCAGCGCCATTTACTGGCCGAAAGAGGCTACTCCAAACTGACCGTTAAAGAATACCTCGGTGATCTGGAGTTATTTAAAAATTATCTTCAGGAAAAGGAGGGCTATCCGGAAAAATTTCCGGTTAAAAAAATTGAAAAATACGAAATCATCGACTTTCTGGGTGATATAATTATTCTCCAGGAAAACTCTCCTGCCACCCGTAACAGAAAACTTTATTCCCTCCGTTCCTTTTTTAAATTTCTGGTAAGAGAAAAAAAGCTGGAAAAAAATCCTGCAGAAACGGTCCAGGCTTCTAAAACTGAAACCAGAGCAGAACCGATTTATATGAAAACCAATGAAGCCCGGAAATACATCAGAACGATTGAGAACTCTGAATCCCGGTATAAAATTCGCGACCTGGCCATTGCCAAGCTCTTTCTTTATGCCGGTTTAAGGATATCGGAACTGGTCAATCTTAACCTGGAAAACCTGGATTTTGATGAGGAGTCCCTGAAATTTTACGGCAAGGGCAATAAAGAAAGATATGTTCCCCTGCATAACGACGTGATGGAAGCAATCCTGGATTATCTTCCACTCCGGGAGGAGATAGAGGTTAAAGAGGAAGCAGATGAAAATGCCATCTTTCTTTCCGGACATGGACGGAGAATCTCACCCAGAACCGTTCAGATTTTTGTTAAAAAATATGCTAAAGAGGCCGGGCTGCGTCAGGCCAGCAAAATAACCCCTCACAAGCTGAGACATACCTTTGCTACCTCCCTCTACCATCAGACCAAGGATATCAAGGTTCTTCAGGACCTGCTGGGCCATGCCAATATCTCAACCACTCAGATTTACACCCATACCGATGCGGAACAGAAGAAAAAGGCTATTGATGAACTGCCTGAAATTTAAGCTTAAGATTTGCTGGATACATGATAGACCGAGGGCTTTCGGCCCTTGGGCTGAGGATAGAGTTCCATTAAATTATACACCTCTTCCGGAAGCTCAATGGAATAATCCAGGTTTAATTCCCTGAGAATTTCACAGGTGATCGGGAAATCGTGGGTGTATTTTCCATGGCAGAGATTTTTGATAATATTCTCTATCTCAGCCTCAGTTAATTTATCTTTCAGCAGTTTGCGGATAAAATGTTCCAGCTGCTGGACAGCCTTTTGAGCAATATTATCTAAAATCAGGGTCTCATCAGAAATTTCATCGAATGATTTTTGCCGGGCCACATTCATAATCGATTCAGCAGGAAAACCATTAATCTGGGGATCTACCGGTCCTAAAACGGCATTGTGATCCATGATAATTTCATCTGCTGCCAGTGCAATTAAGGTGCCGCCTGACATGGCATAATGGGGTATCATTACCGTAACCCGGCCGGGATGATTATCGACTGCCCTGGCTATCTGCTCTGCTGCCAGCACCAGCCCTCCGGGAGTGTGGAGAATAAGATCAATGGGTTTATCATCTGCTGTAGCCCTGATGGCCCGGAGAATTTCCTCGGAATCGTCGATATCGATAAATCTGGTAAAGGGGATTCCCACCAGGCTGAGCACTTCCTGGCGATGAATCAAAGTTATTATCTTGCTCTCTCTCTTCTCTTCCAGGGACTTAATCTGCTTGAATCTCTTATAATTTAGAGAGCGGCTTTTAACCAATGGGAACAGTATCAGAAAAAGAAATATTAAAAAAATAAACAGAGACCAGGGCATGGCAAACCCTCCTATAATATATAATTCTAGTAATAGCAAAAAAATCCTTGTCTTTTAATAAATAAATGGTGGTGAGAGGCGGAATCGAACCGCCGACACGGGGATTTTCAGTCCCCTGCTCTACCAACTGAGCTATCTCACCACCGAAAAATAATAATATAACTTTTTGACAACAAAAATATAATAACATAAATAAAACCAGATTGCAATGGAATTGCAATGAAGATTTTTCAGCTATTTTTAAGGTGCTTCTCAGGTAAAGGTTCTAACATCCCCGGGAAACTTTTTAGCAAGTTCAGTCAGCTCTTCAGTGGTTAAAGCTTGATAACCGGGATAGGCCGGACCTCTATTTATGGTATTTAAATCGACTCGCTCCGGTTCAATTTTTTCAACAAGCTCAATCAGAGCCTGTATCTCTGCAAGCCCATCATTGAGATCCTTAATCAAAAGTATTTCCAGCCAGAGCTTTCCCTGAAGTAAATTTTTAGTCTCCAGGATTCCGGTTACCAGATCCTCAAGGGTTATGCTGGCTGCCGGACGGCAGATCTTTTGAAAGGTTTCTTCCCGGCCGGCATCGAGGGAGGGAACCAGCAGATCCAGTTCCCTCAGTTCCTGCTGGAGCTGCTGATCTTTTAGCAGGGTACTGTTGGTCAGGAGAGCAACCTGATAGTCAGGATAGCTCTCCTTGATAAAGGAAATAATTTCACCTATTTTGCTGTTCAGGGTAGGTTCTCCCCGACCGGAAAATGTTATGAAATCTGTCTCCGGTTTGCGGGCAAGAACCTGAGCAATTTCATTTTTCACCTCTGCTGCAGGCACATATTCCTTTCTTTCCCTGGTTAATACTTGAGTTGGTCCGCATTCACAGTAAAGACAGTCCTCACTGCAGATATTCTGTGGTAAAAGATCTATTCCCAGCGATCTCCCAAGCCTCCGGGAATAGACCGGCCCTTTGAGATATTTCATGGAAATCATCCTGTCTCTGCTTCTCTGATATTTCTGCTTCTCTAATATTAAGGAAGATAATTTTTAGGGTTCTGATGCTCTCCCCCGATAATTACTTCAAAATGGAGATGGGAGCCGGTGGCAACCCCGGAATTACCAACAGCTGCAATTACCTCACCCCGGGAAACCCTCTGGCCTTCTCTAACATAGAGCTCAGAATTATGTGCGTAGAGAGTCTCTTTATTGTTTCCGTGGTCGATAACAACCGTATGGCCATATCCCCCCATCCAGCCGCTGTGGACAACCCGGCCGCTGCCGGCAGCTTTGACCTGTTCACCGTAGCCGGCCGAAATATCAATACCGGTATGGAAATCCCTGTTTCTGGTGACAGGATGGACTCTATTGCCAAATCCGGAGGTGATATTCCCCTGAACCGGCCATTTTAGATTTTCGCTGCTGCTGGTCCTTCCAGGGGAACGAGCTGCTGAACCGCTTACAGGAATCTTCAGAGTTTCACCGGCGGTTATTCTATCACCGGATATGTTATTTTTTTCCCTGATATCATCCACCTCTACCCCGTGGCGGCTGGCTATCTGAGAAAGAGAGTCCCCCCGCTGAATATCATACTCCAGCACCTCGGGCTGTTCTTCCTCTGCCTGAGCTACTTCATTTGAAGCTCCTTCCGAAGGTATTTCCAGCTCATCTCCCGGGTATATCATATAATCGGAAAGATTGTTTAACCGCATAATTTCATCAATCTCACTGTCAAATTTGCTGGCTATCCGGGAAAGGGTATCGCCACTTTGAACAGTATAAGTAGTGGTGGTTTCCTGCTGAAGCTCGGCCACAGCCTGAGTTAAAGCATCAGAAGTTTTTGGTCCAAATACTCCATCGGCGGTAAGATTCTCCTGAGCCTGAAAGTCAATTAAAGCCTCCCGGGTTTCTGGACCAAATACTCCATCAATATTAACCTCATAACCTGTCTGATGAAGCTTCTCCTGAAGATTTTCCACTTCAGCACCCCGGCTTCCTTCTCTTAAAACCTGAGCAGCTGAGAGGGAAACCGCGGTAAGAAAAATCAGTGATAATACTGTAAAAATAAGTACTGCTTTCTTCGACATCCCGATCATCTACCCCCTTTTCTGTTATCTATCTGTTTTAGTTATTTTTAATAATTTCCTTCAGCTCTTTACTGCTGACAAACTCCTGAAGCAGTCCAGCGCAGGCCTTAAAATCACTGATATCAAGCATCTCTGCAGGTGAATGTATGTAGCGGCAGGGAATAGAAAGGGTGCCGCTGGGAACTCCGCTTCTGCTGAGCTGAATGGCCCGGGCATCGGTAGCTCCAAACTCCAGAACCTCATACTGATAGGGTATTTCAGCCTGCTCGGCCAGCTTGACCAGCAGATTTTTTATTCCGGGATGGGATATGCTGCCCCTATCCATTACTTTAATGGCAGCCCCTTTCCCCAGCTTTACATCCATGGTATGGGCTTCCGGGGTATCTCCTGTTCCGGTTACATCCACCGCCAGGGCCAGATCAGGCTCTATACCATAGGCGGCTGTTCCCGCTCCCCTGGTTCCGACTTCTTCCTGGGAAGTAAAGACGAAATAAATATCATGGGCAG
>PWFW01000201.1 GCA_003554225.1 Halanaerobiaceae bacterium
AAATAAATGACCTAGGATATGGTCTGGTTGTTACTAACGGTGCTGTTTCTGAAATGGTTTCCATGTTTACCTACTATTGCCAGGCTGCTTACTATGCCAATAACGGAGGAGAAATAAGATCCCTAAACGGCTCAAACGGATATGGTAGATTTGGTCTAATATCAGAAGGCGCAGATCCTAACGAAATTCCAGACAGAGTAGAGCTATTAGAGCCTCTTGTGTTTCCTGGCAAAGCATTTACCAGTATTGATACTCCGAACGAACTCGATGAACCTTTTATTCATGTTACTGATTTGCAACACTTACCTAACCCTAACAGTGTTATAACCATATACCACGGCAGCAACATAGGTGTTCTGCAATATAGGATTACCAATATTGAGAATTTATCAGATCGGTCAAACGATGGAATAATAGGCAATGACCCGAATGACATTGTTGCCAGCGGGGGCAATTTTTCCGATGCGGTTTTTCGATTAAGTTTTACCCCAGATCAAACAGATCCTAATGATTTTTTTGGTAGGCTGCGTGCAGATGTACCAGACGGTGAGATAGTAGAAATACGGAACGAACGAGGCTTTGTATTTGATAACGCAAGGGATCCCTCTGTTTTAGAATCAAGACCTTCAACTGCTATTAATTTCGATGAATCTGCTTCGGTAACTTATAGAAGCCTTGCATTTTCTACAACAGATTCAGTTGCTCAACCACTGGGCCCTAATCAAATACTTGCATCTGTAGAAACAGGTTTTGATTTTATAAACCTTACAGTTAATGATGATAACAAAACTAACACAGACCCCGACGATGGTTCCAGGACCCTTGGCAGTCAACAGGGCGATGTTAAAATCGCTATAGAACCGATTTCTACACTAGAGGAACAAGAAAGACTGTTGCGAGACATAGAAGGAAGACAACCAGGAGACCCGGGCTATAGCGGCGGCATGATTTTTACATTTAAGGGAAAAACCCATCAAGTAAAAAATTATGCAGAACCAGATCCAGGAGTTGCTGTAATTACAATTGATGATGTACTAAACACTAACATTTCTCAATTTACAGGAATAGGCTTAGCAGAAGGCATTATATCAGAAGAGTTAATTTTGCGGGCAGGACTTGGTATCGGCGCTAAGGGAGAAATTACCGTTTCTATATCTGTTCTAAGGTCAACTGGTCACGATTTTACAGAAATAGGAACCGGTGGGTATAACGATACAAATTATCCCAGTGTTATCTTTGGAGATC
The DNA here is from genome assembly GCA_003554225.1 of Halanaerobiaceae bacterium. Classification (GTDB taxonomy): domain Bacteria; phylum Bacillota; class Halanaerobiia; order Halanaerobiales; family Halarsenatibacteraceae; genus T1SED10-84. Next base: position 1,246 of record PWFW01000201.1, read on the forward strand.
CGGTTAACCCCATCGCAGACTTTTACACAGACGGTGCTACAGCCACCAGTTCGCAAGTGTGGGAAAGAAGAAAGGGAAGAGTATTCTTTGTATCAACTGATCAATTTGGATTCTTTAGAGTAGGAAAATTCTTCTCTGTTGATCAGGGAACAGGCAGCATAGAATTTGCAGGGGAAATAGGTCTTACTAATGCTAACTCTCTAGGGTTTACACGTGGTGTGACCATTAATGAATTCTCTGCAGACGATAGCTTTGCCGATTTTAGTGGACAGGCTGTACCAACAGAAAGAGCAACAGGCGGTTACATTAATAGAGCACTCGGGTATAATGTAAGAACCTTTACTCAAATTCAGGGAGCGCCTGTTGATAACAGAATAGGTCCAGGATTCCTGCCGCTAAATGGGGATTCTGCTATGGAAGGCATAATCGACATGGGCACAAATCAAATTACAAATGTTGGTCTTCCTGGAACAGACAGCACTGCTGCGGCAAATAAAAATTATGTAGACGAAACTGTTCAGAGTTTTGACGAAATCGAAAATCTCAGAAACACCTATATAGACAATGTAACATCTGATAATCTATTTGTAACAACAGGACTGAAAAGAATTTTAACAACTCCGGTCAGCGGCGGAACATGGTCGATTGGCGACACAATTGGCACTGTGGGCGGGACAAAAACCGGAATTGTTGTAGATATAAATGCTGTAATAGACCCTATCGAAGGAACAGTAACAGAAGTAGTTTATCAAGAACAATCAGGCACATTTGTTATAGGTGAAACTCTGTTTGATCAGCCCAACGAAGTAGCAAGTGCAACCATAATAGATGGTCCTTCTGACGAATTTGCAAATGCTCAAGAAAGCAATCAAAGTGACATCAATCTATCGGTATCCAGAGATGCTTCCGGAACAGAGTTTGACTTACAAATCAAGCCAGACACAATTCTCGATGCAGATGTGAACAGTACTGCAGGAATACTGCAAAGCAAGTTAGACATGCAGGCAGCTGATACCTTCGACGAATCGGATCCTACGACAGGTTGGAACGGATCAGCTACAAAAACACAGGCAGATCTTGGACTTGCTAAGTTTTCAAACGAAAATTTTGAGACCAAGGACGGTTTTGTAAGAATCAAAGACAACGGCATTGTGTTTGCGGAATTGAACCAAATTGATCAAAACACAGTATTTGGCAGATCATCTTCAGGAACAGGTAATTCAGAACAAGTTTCCTTTGCAGATGTAATAGACCTGGGCCTAGGTCTTGCAGACGGAGATTTTACAAATACTGCTGTTCCTACAGACACAGGCTTTCCTGGAAATGCACTAATTCAATTAGAATCAGGTGTTTACGGGATTACTGCAATTTCCGAAAGCGGAACTGCAAACACAATTGTGAGACGAGGATCTGATGGTTCTGTAGACGGACAAATTATCAAAGTAGCAGGCTCAAACACTCTTACTGTAAGTGCTAGCACAATTTCGTTTAGAACACCCGGCGGAGCAACTGTGTTCTCTGCTGCAGGGTCCACAAGCGGAAATCTTGTTACACGGTATCCTGGAAATGTTGATATTGGTCTTACAAACCTTGCAACGCAGAGCGACTTCCAGTCTGGCTCTCCTCTATCAGGCGAAGGCTGGCTAGGTGTAGACTGGATCTACTCTAGTTTTATTGAAGCAATTGGAGAGAGAGACGGAAACTCAACCGGGATAAGTCTTGGTGCAAATACAGGATTTCCTAGTTCTGCAAATAATGCAATTGCTATAATTAGTGACGGAGAAGAAAGACTAGTTGTTACACCTAATGCTGTTACTGTAAAAGACAATTTAATTATAGATAACGACCTGAGCGTTTCTGGAGACACAGTCTTAGGAGAAGACGACAACGACGATGTAATAGTTAATGCTACGCTAGAGTTTAGCTCTTCAGGTAGAATCGGATCAACTGTGCTTCCTGACTTAAACGGACAGTATAATATTGGAAATAACGGTGCAAGATTCGATGTAATTTATGCCAATGTATTTAATGGTGTTGCTACTGAAGCAAAATATGCCGACTTGGCTGAAAAATACACAGCAGACGACAAGTACGAAGCAGGGACTGTGTTGATATTTGGCGGGGAACAAGAAGTAACAGTTACAGCAACAAAAGGCGATACACGATGTGCAGGCGTAGTAAGTTCACGTCCTGCTTATCTCATGAACAAGGACCTAGAATCTCAACATGTAGCAACTGTAGCTTTGCAAGGTAGAGTACCTTGCAAGGTGCTTGGTAGAATAGAAAAAGGCGACTTGCTTGTTACATCTGCAATACCGGGCTATGCTGTGGCTACAAAAGATCCAAAAGTTGGGTCAGTAATAGGCAAGAGTCTGGAAGGCAAAGATACCGACGGCAAAGCCGTTATAGAAATAGTAGTAGGAAGAGATTAACATGACTGATAGATTTCCAATTATTTTAGATACCTCAAACGGTAACCAGCTGAAGGAACTACCTTCAGGAGATAATTTAGATTTACAAGGAAGTGCAATAGTAAAGGCTGGTAGTATAGAAACAGTTGGAAACTTATCTGCTCTTTCTATCACAGTCAATGGCAATTCGCTAGCACCTGTTGCTTTTTCCAACGACTACACTGATCTTGACAATGTTCCAATTCCTTTTTCTGGAGACTATCAAGATTTGGTTAACAAACCAAACATACCGGGAAAAACTTTCAATCTAGAAGATGTAGACGAAGCTGCACCGATTAACGGAGACAGTTTGGTGTTCGATTCTTCTATAGAAAAATATGTGCCTAAGCCTGTTTTAAAAGAATTGGATCTTAGTAGCAAATCCATAGGAGATCTAGGAGATACTCTGCTAACAGGTGATTTAACCAACAGATATTTAAAGTTCACTGCTGGGGCATGGAGAGCTAGTAATGTAACATGGACAGATGTAAAAAACAAACCAACCGGCGTAAGTGCTTTTAACAACGATGCAGATTACCTAGATAGACAGTCTCTCGAGTCTCAGGAAATTAGAACCGATCTAGTAGGATCTGTGTTCGGTGACGACTCAACCCAAATTGTTGATGGTGTAAACAACAGATTAATTGGTGACCTGATTGGATCTGTGTTTGCTGACGATTCTTCTCTCATTATAGACGGCGTAAATGGTGAATTACCTGATTATGTAAAAAAACAAGATCTAAAAGACATTGTAGCAGCAAGCACAGACTTTGATGATTTTAAAACTAGAATACAAGACTTATAACGGAGATTGAATATGGCACTAGAAAAAATTAATGTAGGTAATATAGCAAACGACGGGACAGGCGATGATCTCCGAGAAGCATTTATTAAGGTAAACGACAATTTTGAAAATCTAGACACCAGATTTGACACAATCCCAATTGAAGCAGAAAATCTAGGAGGTTCGGGACAAGGCCTTTTTGTAGACAAGGTAGATAACACTCTGCGTTTCAAAGAACTGCTAGGCGGAAATAATGTAACTCTTACTTCAAATGGAACCTCTGTAATAATCAATTCTACAGGAGGGCTAGACGATTTTCTTATACTAACAGACGACGGCAGTATAACAGTTGACGGATCAACATTCCTGGGCATAAGCGGCGGTGAAGGCATAAAAACAAGAACTAGCCTTTCTAATCTCATAATTGACATCCAGGACGGAGCACTAAAGGCAGACGGTTCTCCTGAATTATCAGCGCCGCTGAATGCAGCAAATCAAAACATAAACAGTGCAAATTCAGTAACTGCAAACAGTTTTATAGGACCTCTAACCGGACTAGTTCACGGAGTGGACGTAAGAGAAATATCACCTTATTTTGAAGATTTTGATTTCGGGGACATACTTCCTCAATTTGAACATATCATAGACTATGTTGTTTTTTCTACTGACGTTGACATGGGCGCTTTTATAGGAGAAGAAGTAGTAGATTTTGAAATAGATCTGGGAACATTTGTATAATGTCAATATGGTTCGAAAGATCAAGAACAGAAATTGCTGTACTGGAAGAAGATGTATTTACTACGGTAGATTTGCCTGTAGATTCCGATGCCAGTGTGGAAATTATAAGCGGTAAAATACCTGCAGGACTGGAACTTGTGAATACCAGCCTAGTAGGCACACCAGACATTGTTCCTAGAAACACCCGGTCTAGATTTGTAGCTAGGGCAAGACTAGGAGCATCAGTAGAAGACAGAACTTTTTCTATTACCATAACAGGAGCAAATCCTCCAGAGTGGCAAACACCAGAAGGTGCTTTGCCTATAGGGAAAGGCGATACGTTTTTTATTCTTGATTCTTCTCCAGTAAATTTTCAGTTGATTGCTACAGATCCTGATTTGCCTAGCGGGCAGACTCTTTCCTATTTTATAGCAAGCGGTGACGGCCAACTTCCTCCTGGCATCAGTCTTACACCAGAAGGCCGGCTAG
>PWFW01000183.1 GCA_003554225.1 Halanaerobiaceae bacterium
AGCAATTAAACAGAGTTTCGATAAGGACAGCAATTAATTTAAGTTGCTGCAGTTTTTAGACAGCAGGCAATCTCATTTTCAAATAACAATCTTTGCAGTAAATATAGCAGCAGTTAATAATGACAGTAAGTTTTAGGGAGATAGCTTAACTGCTATCTCCCTAAAATATTATCTGTTTATTATGTGCAGAGGGAGTGATGGTCATTATAGAATGTCAAGGATTGAGCGTAACCTATCCAGGTGGCGTTCAGGCTCTTAAAGATGTGGATCTCAAAATTGATGATGGAGAATTTGTTATAGTGGTGGGCCTAAGTGGGGCCGGAAAATCCACTCTGCTGAGAACGATTAACCGGCTGGTTGATCCCACCGGAGGCAGAATAAAGGTTGATGGCAGAGTAATTAACGAACTTTCAAAAAAGGAATTAAAAGAATATCGCAGCCAGGTGGGAATGATCTTTCAAAATTTCAATCTGGTTAAACGCTCCAGTGTGCTGCGCAATGTGCTGGCGGGGAGATTACGGGGTGTTCCAACCTGGAGAACCCTGCTGGGTTTATTTCCCAAAGAAGATGTGGCAGAAGCACTTTCCTGTCTGGAGCGGGTAGGTATAAAAGAAAAAGCTAAATCCCGGGCTGATGAGCTTTCCGGGGGCCAGCAGCAGAGAGTTGGCATAGCCAGAGCCCTGGCTCAGGATCCCAAAATACTGCTGGCCGATGAACCAGTGGCTTCTCTGGATCCTCCAACCTCGCATGCGGTTATGAAAGATCTTAAAAGAATTAATGAGGAAGACGGCATAACTACTATTGTTAATCTGCACTTTATCGATCTGGCAAAAGAATACGGGGAAAAAATTATTGGCCTACGCGAAGGAAAACTGGTCTATGAGGGGCTGGCGGATGAAATAACCGAAGAGGAATTTGAAGAAATTTACGGTCGCTCGATCACAGCCGAGGATCAGCTGGGAGCAGGTGGTGGAGCCAATGTCTGAGGCAACTTCGTCAAAAAAACCTTCCCGTCTGGTTTTGATAATGGGAAAAATCAAAGGCATTATAGTAATTGCCCTGATAGCAGCTGTCTATATCTGGAGCGCCCGGGGAGTGGGCTTCAGCCTCTTTGAAATCATTTTTGAACTTCCCAGTTTCTTTAATCTGCTCTGGGATATGGTGCCCCCAAACTGGGCCTATTTTGTCAGGCTGATAGGTCCGCTGCTGGAAACCTTCCAGACCGCTATTACCGGAACAATTCTGGGAACACTTCTGGCCATTCCCCTGATACTGCTGGCTGCTAACAATGTTAATCGCAATAAGCCTCTCTACTATGTTTCCAAGGGTTTTATGAACCTGGCCCGGACCATCGACCCCATGCTCTATGCCGCCATTCTGGTTGCCGGGGTTGGCCTGGGAGCCTTTGCCGGCATGCTGGCACTGACCTTTTTCTCCATGGCCATTAATGCCAAACTGACCAGCGAAAGTCTGGAGGCCATCGATAATGGTCCTCTGGAAGCCCTGGAAGCCTGTGGAGGAAACAAGCTTGAGATGATAAAATATGCCGTTGCTCCTCAAATTATGCCTACCTTTGCCAGTTATACTCTTTTTGTCTTTGAAATCAACATTCGAGCCTCGACAGTGCTGGGGCTGGTAGGAGCAGGCGGTATCGGGGTTAATCTCAACACCTCACTTAATCTTTTCCGCTATCCCAATGCAGCTATGGTTCTCCTCACCACCTTTGTGATAGTGGTTCTGATTGATCAGCTGAGCAATGTTTTGAGGGAGGAATTAGTTTGAAAAAGCCAAATCTATCACTGCGGCAGTATGAAAAAAAATCAATTATCTGGTATATTGGCTATCTAATAACCCTGGCCCTATTTATCTGGGCTATAATCGGCATGAATATCAATATCGACAGAGTCAGACAGGGGATTCCGGCCATGGGAAGAATTCTGGCTTTGATGTTTCCGCCGGATACCGCCCGTCTGGAATCAGCAGTTTTTGGCATGATTGAGACAATTCAAATTGCAGTCATCGGAACCACCATGGCTGCCATATTTTCTATTCCAATATCTTTTCTGGCTGCCAGAAATTTAGGCCTGCCCCGTTCTGTTCCTGCCGGCAGCAAGCAGGTTTTAAATGCCATCCGGACCTTTCCTTCTTTAATATTTGGAATATTTTTTGTAGCCTCCTATGGTCCCGGACCGCTGGCAGGAGTCATGGCTCTGGGCATCAACTCCATTGGCATGCTGGGCAAGCTGAACTCGGAAATTGTGGAATCGATTGACAGAGGTCCGATTGAGGCTCTGGATGCTACCGGAGCTAACGGAGCTGAGATGTTTTTGTACGCTGTTATACCCCAGGTGCTGCCTGAATTTATCGGCACCACCCTCTACCGGTTTGAGCTGAATCTGCGTCAGGCCAGCGTGCTGGGTCTCGTCGGCGCCGGCGGTATTGGCGTCACCCTGATGCAGGCCCTGCAGTTCCGCCGCTGGGCGATTGTCGGCATGACCATGATCGTCATTATTGTGGTGGTAACTATTATTGATTACAGCAGTGCCTATGTGAGGAATAAGATTATTTAAAAAATCTAAAGATCTAAAAAGCTTAAATTAAAAAAGCTCAAACTGGAAAAGGGGATTAACTGTTTACCTGGAAATGCTGTCAAGATACAGCTTGGGAAGGGAGTCCGGCCTATGGACAATGATTTTCAAGCAGAACTGGAACTGGCCTGTTCAGCAGTCAAGGAGGCCGGCCGCAAGGTAATGGAAAAATTTGGCCAAAGGCCCCGCAGCTGGCAGAAATCTCCCGGTGATTTTGTCAGTGCTGTTGACCTGGACTCAGAAAAAACGATAGCTGAAGCTATTGAGGAGCGCTGGCCTGAAGATGGGATAATGTCTGAAGAAGATGTCAATTTTGGCCTGGAAGGGGAGAGGTTCTGGATTATTGATCCCCTGGATGGAACCATGAACTTTCTCAGGGAAATGCCCTTTTTCTCTCTTTCCCTGGCCCTTTATACCAGAAATGAGGTGGTGACCGGGGTGGTGTATGACCCCTTTCATGAGGAGCTCTTTTCAGCTCGAAAGGGGGGAGGGGCATACTTAAATGGCAGAGAAATCAGCACCGGTACTGTGAGTGAACTGGCGGAGTGCTGTATAACCACAGAATATATCGGTTATCTGGACTCTGCCAAAAAGAGCCGGGTGCTGGGTCGGCTGGGTGAAAATTTTGGTAATATCAGAATGCCCGGCTCTCAGGCTCTGGGGCTGGCCTACACCGCCATGGGCAGATTTGACCTTTCCTATCTGCCCACTTCCAATGCCTGGGACATGGCAGCCGGTTCCCTGCTAATTACTGAAGCGGGAGGCGAGGTCTGGGCTCCCGGTGGTTATTCCTGCCTGAAAAGCGGTGAGATAACCGCCGGCAGCAGTAAGCTTGTCAGACAATTTGTGGAAGAGGTTCTGGAAGATGAATACAGGAGCTGATTATTAACGTGCAGCCAAAAAACCAAAATTCACAGACTGCTCTGCAGCAGGTACTATCGTTAGAATTAAAGGAGATAGAGGTCTTTGTTTTTGATCTGGATGGCACACTCTATGAAGATACCGGACATTTTGATTATTATGCTGACTGTCTGGCTGAGGAACTGGATGACCGCAGCAAAGAGAAATTTTTTAAAGATCTTAAGGCCAGCCGAAGGGGAGAGCATGTGCTCCAGCTGGGAAGGGTCTATGATCGAGAGAAGGATTTGATTCTGGAAATAACCCCTGCAGGAGAGGTGAAAAAGGCCTGGAACTGGCAGGGAGAGGCATTAAGCAGCTCAGTGCTAGCAGAGCATTATCCTGAGCCGGTAAACTGCAATATGCATGATATGATTTATCTGGGAGATGGCTGGTGGCCGCCAGCAGCCTGTGCCTATCATTATGGTGCAGTATCAACCGAGAGGTGCTATCAGCAGACGAAGGACTGGCTGGCAGAAAATGACGATTTTTTAACCCCTCTGCCGGGCCTTGAATCCACCCTGTCTCAGCTGGCAGAGGTGAGAGAACTGATCCTGGCCACCAACAGCGAGGCCCAAGATACAGATCGGCTCCTGGATCTCCTGAATCTCCAGGGGATTTTTACCGAAAGATACACTTCCTGCAATAAACCTGCTGATTCCCGCCAGCTTTTCCAGAAAATTATTGCTAAATATGAGATCAGCCCTGAGGAGATGCTTTCCATTGGAGATAACTATTTAAATGATATTGCTCCCGCCCGGGAACTGGGCTGCCAGACTGTATTGCTCGATCCCCGGGAGGTTTTTGCCGATCGAGAAAATACAGGCCCGGTGGTTAGCAGTATTCTGGAGCTTTTGCCCGATTTCCAGACTTTGATACTTTGAGCTGATGTTGTTATTTCGGAGGAGGTAGAGGGTGAAGGTTTTAATTTTTGGAGGAACAGGTTTTGTAGGAAGAAACCTGATAGAAGAATTAGAGGATAATCAGTATCAGGTTTTCGTTGTGACCAGGAACCGAGAAAAATATCTTGAGAGTCTGGCAAATAAAGTTCAATTACTAGAATGGGATACTGTTTCTTCTCTCTCTTCCATTGATAAGCTGCCGGAAATGGATATTGTGATTAATTTAGCTGGAGAATCACTCGCCGAGAAACGCTGGACCAGCTCTGTTAAAGAGGAGATCAAAGACAGCAGGGTTAGAACTAACAGAGCAATTGTTACCGCCATAAACAACTCTGTCATCGAGCCAGAGCTATTAATCAGTGCTTCTGCAGTTGATTATTATGGACCCCGTCAGGATGAGAAGATAACTGAGAAGGAAAAAGCGGGAGATAGCTTTTTAGCTCGGGTATGCAGGGCCTGGGAAGAGGAAGCATATAAAGTGCAAAATGAATCCACAAGAGTCGTTACTACAAGATTTGGGGTAGTGTTGGGGGAAGAGGGCGCCCTACAGAGAATGGTACTGCCCTTTAAATTATATGTGGGTGGACCTGTGGGCAGGGGAGAGCAGTGGCTCTCCTGGATCCACATTCAAGATTTAGTGAAAATGATAAGGTTTATAATGGAAAATCAGGATTTAACTGGCCCGGTAAATGCTGTATCCCCTGATCCGGTAAGAATGAAAGATTTTGGCAAAACACTGGGGAATGTCCTGAATAAACCATCCTGGTTACCAGTTCCTGAATTTATGTTAAAAATTGTTCTGGGGCAGATGTCAGAAGTGCTGTTACAGGGGCAGCGGGTTTATCCTGAAAAAATTTCCAATACTGAATTTGAATTTAACTTTCCTGAAGTTAAATCTGCCCTGGAGGATGTTTTAGCAGGTTGAAATAGGGGATAATAGATGATTTTTTGCCAGGATAATCACTGTTTTTCCTTGATCACTTCTCTATCTTTCCCTAATGTGAGATAGCGCTGTTTCATCCGGCAAATTTGTGATATAATAGAACTGTATTCTGGCGGACATAGCTCAGGGGTAGAGCATCAGCTTCCCAAGCTGAGGGTCGCGGGTTCAAATCCCGTTGTCCGCTCCATTTTTTTCTTCAGATTTGCAAGTGAATAAAAAAGGAATATTACACTTTCCCGAGCCGGTGTAGCTCAATTGGCAGAGCAGCTGAATCGTAATCAGCAGGTTGTCCGTTCGAGTCGGATCACCGGCTCCATTTTATTTTTGAGTATTGGTTATTATCCCGGGGA
>PWFW01000229.1 GCA_003554225.1 Halanaerobiaceae bacterium
ATGTTCTTTCCCTGGAGGAATCAATGGAAAAATACTCCCGGGGGATGAAGCTGATAAGTTTCTGTCAGCAGGAACTAAACAGAGCTGAAGGTCGGATAGAGCAGGTGCTGGAAAAACATGGTGAGCTGCAGGAGATAATTCCATTTGAAATAAATGAGGAGTAATGTTAAAATAATAACGAGCAATAATCAGGCTTAAACTTTTTTATTTTTTTGCCTGATTGTTTTATGCTGTTGTAATAATTTAATTTACCTTAAGGGAGGATGGTTATTTTGCCAGACCTTGCAGCACTGGGACAGGAAAAATCCAATTTAATTAAAGCTCTACAGGAACAGCAGAAAGAAGAGGGATATATTTCAGATCAGGCAATCAAAGATATCAGCAGGGAATTTGATATGGCTCCGGTTGAAGTAGAAGGAGTCGTCAGTTTTTATACCCAATTTAAAAGAATTAAACCGGGGAAATATAAAATCCAGGTTTGTGACGGAACGGCCTGCCATATTATAGGCTCCAAACTGGTCTTAAACTGGGCTAAGGATCATCTTGGTATTGCTGAAGGAGAAACCGATGAAGAAGGCCTTTTCTCCCTGGATGCGGTTGCCTGCCTGGGCTGCTGCAGCCTGGCACCGGTGATCAGCATCAACGGCAAGGTATATGGAGACCTTACCAGAAAAAAATTGCTTAAGATTCTTGAGGATTACCGCGCAAGGGAGGAAGAGGTATAATGATTAATCGCATTAAAATAGGAATGGCAAGCTGTGGGGTAGCAGCTGGGGCCAGAGAAGTAAAGGATAAAATTGCTGAAGTTGCCCCTGAAGAAAAAATTGTAGAAGTAGGCTGTATCGGCCACTGTTATGCTGAGCCTATTGTTGAAATTGAAACCGACGAGGGCAGCATCTTTTATCAGGATGTTGAACCCGATGAAGAATTTATAAATCGCATGCTTGAGCTGGAAGATTTTTCTCGTTTTACCCCCAATCCTGAACGGGAAAAATGGGAGAAGAAGTTTGTTACCGAGCTCTCGGGAAAAATAGACCCTGTTTCTCTGGAAGAGTACCGTTCCCGGGGAGGTTATCAGGGTCTTGAGAAAGCCCTGGAAATGGAGCCCGGGGAAGTTGTAGAAGAAGTTAAAACTTCATATCTCCGCGGCCGGGGAGGCGGGGGATTTCCTGCCGGTATGAAGTGGAGTTTTCTGGCGGCAAAAGAAGAAGAGGACAAAGTTATTATCTGTAACGCTGACGAAGGAGATCCGGGAGCTTTCATGGACCGGACAGTGATGGAATCAATTCCCCATCAGATGCTGGAAGGGATGCTAATTGCTGCCTATGCTACCGGAGCAAACCGGCTTTTTATTTACTGCCGGGCTGAATATCCCCTGGCAGTGAGAAATTTAAATACTGCCATTTCTCAGATTGAGGAGGCCGGACTTAACAAAATCGGGGGAGAGGATATAAAAATCACCGTTAAGGAAGGTGCTGGAGCCTTTGTCTGTGGAGAAGAAACAGCTCTGATCCATTCTCTGGAGGGTAAGAGGGGAACTCCCCGTTACCGTCCACCCTACCCCACAGATAAGGGCTATAAAGGCAGACCTTCCATGATCAACAATGTAGAAACCTTTGCCAATGTCCCTCTGATCATCCGTCTCGGCGGGGAAGAGTATGCCGAAATTGGCACGGAAAACAGCACCGGGACCAAACTCTTTGCCCTGGCCGGTGATCTGGAATATTCCGGACTGGTGGAGGTGCCTATGGGTATTAGCATTGGCGATGTTATTTATGGAATCGGAGGTGCTGAAGAGGGCAGCATCAAAGCAGTTCAGATAGGAGGCCCCAGCGGCGGCTGTATTCCCGAAGAATACTTTGATACTCCCATTGATTATGATTCTCTCAATGAACTGGGAGCGATAATGGGTTCAGGAGGTTTGATTGCAATCAGTAAAGGCCGCTGCATGGTGGAGACTGCTCGCTATTTTCTGGACTTTACTGCTAAAGAAAGCTGCGGCAAATGCACTTTCTGCCGGATAGGAACCAAACGGATGCTGGAAACTCTGGAGAGGGTGACCGGGGGAGAAGGAACGGCCGAGGATGTGGAGCTGCTTTCAGAGCTTGGCCCCAAAATTATCAAGGGTTCGCTCTGCGGGCTGGGTCAGACAGCCCCAAATCCTGTTCTCACCACTCTTAAATATTTCAAAAATGAATATCTGGAGCATGTGGAAGAGAAACACTGCCCGGCTCTGGAATGTGATAATCTGGTGGAGATTGAGATTGATCAGGAAACCTGTATTGAGTGCGGTCAGTGCATTAAAAATTGTCCGGTAAATGTGATAAGTGATGATTTTGTAATAGATAATCAGGACTGTACCCGCTGCAACAGCTGTATTGAGGTCTGTCCGGTTGATGCTATTGCCAGAGTAAGAAAGGGAGGAAAGGTAAATGTCGCAAATTAAAGTCACGATAGACGGCCAGACTCTAAATGCTGAAGAAGGTCAGACAATATTGCAGGTAGCCCGGGAAAATCAAATTCATATACCAAGCCTCTGCTTTGATAACAGAGTTAGTCAGAATACTTCCTGTTTTGTCTGTATAGTTCAGGATGCGGAATCAGGTCAGTGGATGCCATCCTGTTCCAGTCAGGTTCAGGACGGGATGAAAATAAACAGCTCTACTCCTGAAGTTGAAGATATGCGCAAAACTGCTCTGGATCTGATACTCTCTGAGCACAGCGGAGACTGTGAAGCTCCCTGTACCCTGGCCTGTCCGGCTCATGCCAAGGTTGAAGAGTATGTTAGAGCTGGCCGGGAAGGAAATCATTTTGAGGCTCTTAAGATCATCAAAGAAAGAATACCCTTTCCCATGAGTATCGGTCGGGTGTGTCCCCGCTTCTGTGAGCAGGACTGCCGGCGTAATGTTAAAGATCAGCCGGTTGCCATTAATGATTTCAAACGGCTGGCAGCAGATCTGTATTATGATGAGTATCTGGAAGATATGGAGGATCTTACCGGAGAGAAGGCAGCCATAATTGGAGCCGGACCGGCCGGACTGGGTGCTGCCTATTTTTTAAGAAGAGCAGGTATTGCCTCCGATGTCTATGAAAAAAGAGCAGAACCCGGCGGAATGCTGCGCTATGGAATTCCGGAATACCGGCTGCCCAAAGATATTTTAGAGAAGGAACTTGCTCATTTTGAAAAAATGGGCGGAATTACTATTAACTGTAATCAGGAACTGGGACAGGACATTGAACTGGAAGAGCTAAAAAATAATTATGATGCTGTAATTATGGCGGTTGGCTGCTGGCAGCCCAGCTCCATGCGCACTGAAGGTGAGGAACTGGCCTGGGGCGGAATAGATTACCTGGAAAAGCTGGCCAGCCAGAACTTTGAAATGGAAGACCCTGGAGAAACAATTGTGGTGGGCGGCGGCAATACTGCCATGGACTGTGTGCGTTCCTCTCTTCGCCTGACGGAGGAACAGGTCCACTGTTATTACCGCCGGACGGCCAAACAGATGCCGGCTGAGGAGTATGAATATCAGGAGGCTCTGGAAGAGGGGGCTAACTTTGAATTTCTCACTCAGCCCATCAGTTTGAGAAAAGAGGGTGATAAGCTGGTGCTAAAGTGCATCAGAATGGAACTGGGTGAACCTGATGCTTCCGGACGCCGCAGGCCGATTCCCGTTGACGATAGTGAATTTGAAGTAAAGGCTGATACCGTGATAGCAGCTATTGGACAGAAAACAATTGCTCCAGAAGGAGTTCCCACCAATGACTGGGGGGATGTAGAGGTTAAGGAAGATAACTGCCGGGTTGAAGATAATCTATTTGCTGCTGGAGATTGTGTCAGCGGACCGGCCACTATTGTTGAAGCAGTTGCCGGGGCCCGCAGGGTGGCCAATGGCGTCCAGGCCTATCTTAAAGACGACACCTATAAACCGCCCTATCTGATAAATGTTTCCCGAGGCCACTGGCAGTCAGTTTCTGAAGATGAGCTGGTCTATCTCCAGGAGCCCGATGAAAGCGAAAGGGTGGAGCAGCGCCATATAGATCTGGATAAAAGAAAACAGACCTTTGAAGAGGTTAGCCTGACCTTTACAAAGGACGAAGTAGAGCTTGAGGGGAAACGCTGTTTTGAATGCAGCTGTACTGCCCGGGAAGACTGTCAGCTTAAGGAGCATTCTGAAGAACTGGGAGCCGACCCCGAAGCCTTTTCAGGAGAAAAAATAGATCACGGCTATAATGTAGAGCACCCAGAGATAGTCATGGACCGGGGCAAATGTATAAAATGCGGTATCTGCATCAAAATCTGTAATGAAGTTGTTAATGAATATCTTCTGGGCTTTAAAAACAGAGGGTATAACACCAAGATTGATACAGCTTTCGGTCAGCCTCTGCCGGTGGACTGCGAAGAATGCGGAGAATGTCTGGAAGCCTGTCCGGTGGGAGCCCTGGACTGGAAAGTTAAAAAGAATGAAGAGATTCTGAAAAAACTTGCTGAGGAAAAATAATCTCTTCGCTATTTTAAGAGCAGCGGCATATTGGAAGTTTCATTTCAAGGAAGAGGGAACGGCTGTCAGGAGGTTAAAATATGCAGGGGATTGAAAATCTGCTTGACAATTATCGGCGGGATTTTGACCGCTATCTGGAAGAGCTGATGGCAGCGCAAAAGATTCAGCCCGGGCTAAAAAAGGCAATGTCTTACAGTCTGTTATCTGGAGGTAAAAGAATCCGGCCGATTTTGACTCTTTTAACCTGTCAGCTGTTAGAAGGGAATACCGGGGCTGCCCGCAGGGTCGGGGCAGCCCTTGAATTTATTCACACCTACTCATTAATTCACGATGACCTGCCGGCTATGGATGATGATGATTTTCGCAGAGGACAGTACAGCAATCACCTGGTTTTTGGCGAAGGCATGGCTATTCTGGCCGGAGATGCCCTCCTGACCCAGGCATTTCAACTGCTGCTTGAGGTTGAGCTGCCGGCGGAAAGGCGCTGCCGGTTGATTGGCCTGATAGTTGAATCAGCAGGAGTTCAGGGCATGCTGGCAGGCCAGGTTATGGATCTTGAGGCTGAAAATAGAGAGATCGATCTGGAAGAGTTACAGCTGATCCATCGCAATAAAACCGGTGCTCTCTTTCAGGCAGCAATTCTTTCCGGAGCTCTCTGCGCTGAATGTAATGAGCAGGAGTGGCAGGCCCTGAAAAACTATGCTGATAAGCTGGGATTGACCTTTCAGATAGTTGATGATCTGCTAGATGTAATCGGTGACAGCAGCAAACTTGGCAAAGAGGTGGGTCAGGATCTTAAAAGAGGTAAAGCTACCTATCCGGCTCTTTTGGGCCTGAAGGAGTCCCGCCAGCGGGCGGAAAGGGCAGCCGCTCAGGCCAGAAAATCTCTGGATATTTTTGCTGACAGAGCAGAAAGTCTAAGAGAGCTGGTTGACTTTGTGCTGGAGCGGAGCAGCTGATTGCGCCCCTGATTGCAGGGCCTGTGATAGTATGATATAATAATCAAGAAAATTAATGGTATGCTGGTACTCTCCCTAAACAGATCATTAATTTCCGTTATATTCAGATATAAAAGAAAAGTTGAAATACAAAGAGGTGGCGTAAAATGACGGAATTGCTGGAGCATATTGATTCGCCCCGGGATCTTTCAGATTTGAGTAATGAGCAGCTGGAGCAGC
>PWFW01000111.1 GCA_003554225.1 Halanaerobiaceae bacterium
ATGGAAGAGAGAGAAATTAATCATCTTCCTGTAGTGACTGAAAGCAGCAGACCGCTGGGCATGGTCAACTTCCAGGATCTATTACGAGCGAGAATCTGGTAATAGGCCGGGGATATTACTGGTTAAGATAAGCTTAAGAAATAATTATTAAAATCTTTAGGATATCAAACTGAAGCTTGAAAAATTACCTGCCAGGCTGCTGGAAATTAATACAATCAGGGATGGAATAAAGATGATAAACAGGCTGAAAAAAATTATTCTACTGGTCATATTTTATTTAATATACTCTATTATTAATCTGCTGCCCAACCTGGTAAACAAATACATAGGTAAAGCTCTGGGGCTTGTTTTTTACCATTTAAAATTGAGAAGAAAGGTCGCTGAGGAGAATCTCACCAGGGCTCTGGGAGAATATTATTCGGGCCGAGAGTTAACTGAGATATTAAAAAATTACTATCAGCATCTGGGGCAGCTGCTGCTGGAATTTTTTCTTATGAACGGGCTGTGGCAGGGGAATCTGGCAGAGTTTGTAGAAATTAGCGATAAATCTATTCTGGATGAGATCTCTCAGAGAGAGCAGGGTATCGTGATTTACAGCGCTCATTTAGGCAACTGGGAATGGCTGGCAGCGCTGCTGGCTCAACTGGGGTTTCCTCTGACTGCTATTGCCAAAGAGCAGAGTCTTAAGAGTTTTAACTTTGCCCTTAATAAATTCAGAGAGAAGGCCGGGATTAATATCACCGATCACCGCATGGGGGTAAGAAAGGCCTATAAAACTCTGCGGGAAAATGAACTGCTGTATATCTTAGGTGATCAGCATGCTCCTGGAGGTATAGTTCTGGATTTTTTTGACCGCCCGGCCAGTGTCTTTAGAGGTGCTGTTCACCTGGCATCCAGGACAGGAGCAGCCATTCTTCCTGTTTTTTTAATCAGGCAGGATTTTGCCAGCTATCGGCTGGAAATTGATTCTCCGCTCTGGCTGCCGGAAGAATTATCCAAGGCAGAGGAGAAAAGGTGGTTAAAGAAATTGGTCAGGATTACAGAAAATAAAATAAAGGAATATCCCGAGCAGTGGACCTGGACTCACAGGCGCTGGAAGGCAGACCGGGGCAAATGAAGGCAGAATTTATCAAGGGCTGGGAATTAAATGAAATTATTATATCTTTTTTATAATCTAATAATGATACCGGTTTTAATTTTTGCTCTCCTTCCCTATTTTTTTTACCTGCTAATCAAAGGGCGGGGCAGAGAGATCTTTGATAGGCTGGGTTTTCTTGCTGCTCGTGATTTCAAAAAAGCTAGAGGGAGAAAGGTGATTTGGCTGCAAGCGGCCTCGGTAGGAGAGGTCAGAGTTGCCCGTCAGGTTATTGACTGGTACAGCAGCAGAGATGACAACTTCTTTTTCCTGCTGACTGTTATGACGCCCCAGGGGCGAAAGCTGGCGAAAGAAGAAGTAAATCGAGCTGATTTAATTTCCTATTTGCCGGTGGACTGGGGCCCTTTGCTTTTAGTTTTTATAAAAAAAATCAAGCCGGATCTGCTGCTGCTGATTGAAACAGAACTCTGGCCGGCATTAATAAGAGAATCCTCACGTCAGAAGGTGCCGGTGGCTGTTGTCAATGGGAGGATCAGCCGAGGCAGTTTTGGTAAATATAAGTTTTTTTCTTGTTTTTTCAGGCCCTTTCTGGAAATGGTTAAAGCTTATCATATGCAGAGCCCGCTGGACCAGAAGAGAATTATTGAGATGGGTGCTCCCTCTTCCCGGGTTTTTGTCTCAGATAATATCAAGCTGGCTGAGGTGCTGCAGGATAAAGAAAACATGAACTATCCTGAGAGAGACCATTCCAGTTATAACTCCAGCCTGCTTGAGATTGAAGGTGAGAGAAAAGTAATTGTCGCCGGCAGCACTCACCCTCCAGAAGAGGAGAAAATTCTTGAGATTTTTAATTCCCTGAGATCTGACTTCCCTGAACTTCTATTGATACTGGCTCCCAGGCATATAGAGCGGCGGGAAGAAATTAAATTTATCCTGCAGCAGAGAGGACTGAGCTATCAGCAGAGAAGTTCCGGTACTTCGGTGATATCACAGGAATCTGCTGTATTTTTGCTGGATACCCTAGGAGAGTTGCGGGGGGTTTACAGTCTGGCTGACCTGGTTTTTTTGGGCGGGACCCTATCTCCGGTGGGCGGACATAACTTTTTAGAGCCGCTAGCCCGGGAGGTGCCTGTTATTACAGGACCCCAGGTAGACAATATTAAAAGTCTGCTGCCGGATTTTCAGAAGAGCGGGGCAGTTATAATTTTAAAAAATATTGAGCAGATAGAGGAGAGCTGCCGGGAACTTTTACAGGACCCTCTAAGAGCAGAACAGCTGGGGAGGCAGGGCTATGAGCTGCTGGTTAAAAAATCGCAATCAGCTCTGGAGCAATTAGAAGCAGCTGAAAATTTAAGGCCGCTGGCGCCAGCCAGCCGCAAGGTGCTCTTTGTTCGCCTCAGTGCTCTAGGTGATGTAATCCACACCCTGCCTGCGGTAAACTGGATGGCAAAGCTCAGGCCGGAGTATGAAATCCACTGGCTGGTGGAGCCCTTGGCTGCACCACTGGTTAAGATTGACCAGTATATTGACAGAGTTCATGTCCTGCCGAAAAATCGCTGGAGAGGGAATGATCGCAAAAAAGGACTGGAACTTATCAGGGATATCAGGGCCTATTTTTCCTCCCTGGCTGAGGAGAATTTTGATTTGAGCCTGGATTTTCACGGGCTTTTTAAAAGCTCCTTTTCAGCTTTTTTAAGCAGCCCCGAAATTCGCTATGGTCCGGAGTCTGGCAGAGAGGGCAGCAGAATTTTCTACCAGCGCATGATAGCTGAAGACAATGCTGGAGATTATGAATATTATAACCCTGAGCCCAAAACTGACTGCAGCAGTTCTCCCGAAAGCTGGCATTGGCAGCGCCCCAACCACCGGGTTTTTAAAAATCTCAAGCTAATGGCTTCAGCGCTGGGGAAAAAGCTGCCCGGGGATTTAGAAATTGATTACGGCTTATCCCTGCCTGAAGACTGGCATAATCATCTTGATAGAGAAATTCAGAGTTTTTTCCTAAATTATGAAGAGATTCCTCTGATTGTGGTGCATCCTCTCACCAGCTGGCCGAGCAAAAACTGGCCGATTGAAAAATATCGTCGGCTGATCAGTTTGCTGGCCGGTCTGCCGGTTAAAATTGTAATTAGTGGAGCACAGGAAGAAAGAGAAAAATTAGAACAGGTCAAACCGGGAACCAGCAGCAATATTATCATGGCAGCCGGCAGGCTTGAACTTCCAGAACTTTATGGTCTGCTGTTAAACTCTGACCTTTTCTTAGGAGGAGACACCGGACCTCTTCACCTGGCTGCAGCAGCCGGTACAAAGGTCGCTGCAATTATGGGGCCTACAGATCCTGAAACCCACGGCCCCTTCACATCCGACCATAAAATCTTCCGTAAAGATGAACTTATATGTTTAAACTGCTGGGAGAAGAAATGCCCCTATGGTCACCATAAATGTATGGAAGAGCTCACAGTCAATGAAGTGCTGGCAGAACTAGAGGAAATGATTGAATTGCGGCAATACTAGAGCCGGGCAGAACAGCTCTTTTAGATTTAGCGGTTTTATAGCAGGAGCTGGTTATTTTGAATTATTTCAAAAAATATTACCAGTGATAACTGACAAATTTAGCGCTTAAATAACCTAAACCAGCTCCTACAATTACATCGCTTGCCCAGTGATCATCGCGATAAATTCTTGAAATCCCAACCATTATAGCTATTGAATATGACAGCATCCTGTAATTATCGCAGTTTTCTCCTATGCTGGCAGCAAGGGCAAAGGCAGCGGCTGTATGACCGGATGGCATTGAATGATATCTGCTGTTAAATCTAAAGGGTTTAAATATTACCGGGTCTGCTTTTTCACCGGAAGGCCGCCTTCTGCCAATGAGAAATTTTAGAAAATTTGTTGACACTGCTGCGACTATTTGAGTTTTTATGGCATGTCTCTGTAATTCTCGATCAGGTATTGATAAAGCTATGGAGCCGGTAAATGTACCATCCCCCATATTTGTAACTGAATCCATAAAATAATCCAGGCTGTTAGTTCTACTCTCCTGAATATGTTCTCTAATTCTGACATCGAAGGCTCCGGCAGATTGAGTCTGGCTGAAAAATATTAGCATTACAATTATAAAAATAAGAGCAGGAGAAAATCGATTTTTCATTGGCAAACACCCTTTGGAGAATTTTAGTTATTGTGCTGAAAAATCCCGGCAAATTATAATTGATTTTTCTCTGCCAAATTGGTTTTAATAGTAGGCATAAAAAAATATTGAATTTTTTCTGAAATTCAAAAAAGGAAGGTATTGATGAAAAAACTATAAATAGAAGGGTTTAAAGCAAATAACTAAGTAAAACACCAATATCTTTTTAATATTATATCACTTTATTTTCATCTATGTCGAGGCAATAATAAAGATTATCTTGTATATACTGCATTTTTGATTGATAGAAGAGTATTTTATAGAACAGCAGAGATTTTTTTGAAAAGTTTGCTGTTATCTATAATAAAGGGTGATTTATATCCTATCTCAAAAAATGGCTGAAACAGACAGTCTGGTAATTATTAATTTACTATATCTGGGCGATCTGATATTTTCTCTGCCTCTTCTGGCTGAGATTAAAAGACAGCGGCCGGGGGTAAAACTTGATATAATCGTAAATAGTAAATTTGCCAGCCTGCTTTCAGGGGCAAATTTTGTTGATGCTGTTTATCCCTTTGACAAAAGAAGTTCGTTTCTTGAATCGCTCCATTTTGCCGGCAAAGCAAGAGAGAAAAACTATCCTGTGAGCCTGAATATTCACGGCAGTTGGCGCAGTGCTCTGCTCCAGTTCCTTTGCTGCCGAAAATATCGGGCAGGCTATACACGATCCGGTCAGAAAATCTTAATGCATTATAATGTTAAGTGGCAGCCGGGAGATCGTCATATGGTAGATTATTATCTGGAATGGCTTGCTCATCTCAAGCTGGATTTTCCCTCTGAGCCAAAACTTCCAGAAGTTGCAGTTCCCGAGGAAGCTTATAGTTTGCTGACCGAAAAACTAAAGGCTGCAGACCTCTACTCTGCTGGAAATCACTCTGGAAAATATTTAGTGCTCAATACCGGAGGAAGCTGGGCAAGCAAACGCTGGCCGGCTGATAATTTTGTTGAACTGGCAGGGTTGATTCTGGAAAATACTGATCATAATATTGTCCTTAGCGGCAGCAGTGCCGACCGGGCTAGAAATGAAAGTATCAGAGCAGGAATTAGAACAGTATCAAAGAATAAAGATAATAGAAGAGGCTGGAATGCAGCCGGCAGGACTTCTATTCCAGAGCTGCACGCCCTGATTTCCCGGGCCGAGCTTGTGGTAAGCGGAGATACCGGGCCGGCTCATGTGGCAGCACTGGCAGAGACTCCTGTTATATCATTATTCGGTCCTTCCGATGAAATTATGTACAGGCCCTATAACTATAATTTGAGCAGGGTTATTAAAAATGAGAAACTGGCCTGCCGACCCTGCGGGGAGAAAACCTGTCCGCCGGGGCATCATCGCTGTCTCAGGGAAATTTCTCCAGCCCG
>PWFW01000273.1 GCA_003554225.1 Halanaerobiaceae bacterium
AAGATTTATACAATAAAAACAAGAATTATACAATAAAAGCAAAATTTATAAAGCAGGATTTATATAAAAAAAGATTGACAAAATAACATAGGACTGATTCTCCGGTTGTCAGAGTCAGGTTTAAAAAACTGCCAGGAGGAGGTGAAAATTTCTAACAGAAAAAAATATTAGAATCTTAAGAAAAGGTGGTGGTCTGACAGGTTTGTTCATCCTCAGGTCCTGCTCTGATGTTTGGAGTTTCGCCCAGCACCAGGCAAGCAAAGTGACTGCTAGCGGACTTTGAAGCAAATTTAAGGGGGGATCAAAGAAAATGGGTTCTATGTGGATTATGCTTGTTGCCGTGATCTGTTTTCTAGTAGCTTATTTAACATATGCCAGAAAATTAACGAGTAAATGGGGAATGGACGACAATCAGCTGACTCCTGCCCATGAAAAGCAAGACGGAATTGATTATGTGCCGGCTAAAAAACCTGTGCTGCTGGGTCATCACTTTGCCTCTATTGCCGGAGCTGCACCAATTATTGGCCCGGTTACAGCAGCACAGTTCGGCTGGTTTCCGGTAATGCTCTGGATAATCCTGGGTGGCATTTTTATCGGCGCTGTACATGATATGGGCTCTATCTTTAGTTCAGTTCGTCATGGGTGGCAGGTCAATAGCTCAGGTAATTGAAAAAAATGTCGGTTACAGCGGAAAACAGCTTTTCAGCATATTTGCCTGGCTGACACTGGTGCTGATCATCGCTGCCTTTATGAATGTGGTTGCTGATGCCTTTGTCAGTACTCCTGAAGCTGCTACGGCTGAGGTAATCCTGATTGTTCTGGCGATTGCCTTCGGCCTTTTCCGACACCGTACCAAGCTGGGCATGCCCCTGCAGATGTTAATTGGAATTGTCATAGTGGTGGTGGCAGTGGCGATTGGTCTGAATCTGCCGCTGGCAATTCCCTTCAATACCTGGCTCTGGATATTTGTGATCTATACCTTCATCGCTTCGGTTACCCCGGTCTGGATTTTGCTTCAGCCCAGAGACTTTTTATTATCATTTCTCCTTTATGCCATGTTAATAGGTACATTTATCGGGATTCTGGTAGGTAATCCCGGACTGGAGCTGACAGGTTTTACCTCCTTCCAGACTGAATTAGGTTATCTCTTTCCTATTCTTTTTGTAACGGTAGCCTGCGGGGCGATCTCCGGTTTTCACTCCCTGGTCTCATCAGGGACAACCTCCAAGCAGCTGGATAAAGAATCTGACAGCAAGACTATTGGCTATGGCGGTATGCTGCTGGAATGCACCCTGGCCACAGTTGCTCTGCTGGCAGCTGCTGTATTTACCAGTGGAGAAGCCTCTGCTCTGATAGCCGAGGGCGGCCCGGTGCTGCTCTTTGCTAATGGTGTTGGTGTTTTTCTCGGTTTCCTGGGGATACCGGCAGAGGTTGGTGTGGTATTCGGCACCCTGACAGTAGCTGCCTTTGCCATGACCACCCTGGACACCGCTACCCGTCTGGGAAGATATATTTTCCAGGAGTATTTTGTCCCTGAGAAAGCAGAAAAAGAGGGTCAAGAGGGGCTGCTGGGCAGCAGATACTTTGCCACCCTGGTTACTCTGCTTTTTGCTGCTTCTCTGGCTTTCACCGGTGCCTGGGATGCAATCTGGCCTATCTTTGGCTCGGCCAATCAGCTTCTGGCTGCTCTGGCTCTGCTTTCCCTGGCTGTCTGGCTGGCCAGTCGCGGCATAAAAAATCTTCATGTTGTTATCCCGATGATATTTATGTTTGCCGTTACCCTGGTGGCCCTGATTTTTGTTTTCCGGGATAATCTGGTGGCAGCCAACTATATTCTGGCAATTATTGCTGTTGTGTTGTTTGTTATGGCAGTTGTGCTGGCCAGAATGGCCTTTGGACTGCTTAAGCCTCGAGAAGAAGAGGCCCCGGAAAGCAGCGGTTAATGCGCTGTTAGTGCCGGGCAAATCAAAGAATTTTTTGGGGCTGTGCCCGTCCCTTCATCAGGCGGGTACAGCCTTTCTGCTGGAATGATGCTGTAAACTGCAATAAGAATAAGGCATAATAAAAGGGTATAATACTATTTATTTATGACAAAAACTGTTTTTGAGGTGATATTTATGAAAAATGAAAAACTGGTCATGATTCCCGGTCCCACTCCGGTGGCGCCAACCATTCAGCGAGAAATGGGACGCAAGACCGCTGCCTTTAAGGACCCGGATTTTGTTAGAGATTTTAAAGAGGTGCTGGCAGATTTAAAATCTCTCTGGCAGACAGAGGGAGAGGTTTTCGTGGTTCCAGGGAGCGGCACCCTGGCCATGGAGATGGCAGTCAGCAATCTGATAAAAACAGGAGAGAAGGTGCTGCTGGTAACCCATGGTTATTTTGGAGACCGCTTTGGAGAGATCTGTGAAAGAAAGGGTTATGATTATGACATTTTACAATCCGAATGGGGCAGTATAGTTGATCCGACCAGGATTGAAGAGGCGCTGGCCAGGGAGGAATACCGGGCTGTGCTGGTAACCCATGTTGACACATCAACCGGGGTTAAGGCTCCCATTGAAGATATTGGAGAGATTATTGGTTCCCACAGTGAGACCCTTTATATTGTGGATGGTGTCTGTGCCACTGCGGCTGAAAAGGAGTATGTTGATCCCATGAATATTGATATTCTGCTGACCGGCTCCCAGAAAGCCTTTGGAGTGCCGCCAGGACTGGCCATAGTCTGGGCAGGGCCGCGGGCTATGGAGCGGAGAAAGGAGCTGGGTCAGATCCGGGAATATTATGTGGATTTTGATAAATGGCTGCCAATTATGCAGGACCCCGGAAAATATTTTGCCACCCCGGCTGTAAATCTGGTCTGGGCTCTCCAGGAATCTCTCAGAATAATTAAGGATGAAGGCCTGGAAGCAAGATTTGCCAGGCACCGCCGGGATGCCCGGATTATTCAGGATACCCTGCAGGAGATGGGCTTTGATATCCTGGCTGAAGAGCACTGCCGGGCAGCTACTCTTTCAAATGTTCTCTATCCGGAGGGAATTGATGATGAGGAATTTAGAGGAAAACTGGCCGAGGAAGGTGTGGTTGTAGCAGGTGGTCTGGGAGAATATGCCGGTAAACTTTTCCGTCTGGGGCATATGGGCAATATTGACCAGCATATTATCATTTCCTCTCTGGCAGCGATTGCCAGAACTTTGAAGCGTTGCGGTTTTACCGGAGAACCGGGTAAAGCCCTGGATAAATATTTTCAGCAGAGAAATAGCTGAACTGGATAGTATCAGCATAAGAGGAATTAACCTTAATAAGAATAGATTAAGAATAATTAAAATTATTTCACAGGCGTACAGGCGGGTGGTTAACAGCCACTCGCTTTTTTTCTAGAAATATTAGCAGATTGGTGATAAAATAAATTCAGAGCTCCAGGTGGAATTTTTTTAATTACATTTTTCAAAGAAATGTGGGGGATTTAGCTCAGGTCAAATCCTATTATTTTAACTAATGGCTTGCAAGATGATCCAGAACAGAAGGTACTGAGGAAGTAAAATAGGAGGCAAAAAGGATACAGGAAGGGTATAAAAGGGGGCAAGGAAGATGGGGGAATTAAAGGAAATTTCTCTAAAAGAGATGGAGGGCTTTAAAATCGGTCATGCTCAGGATCGCAGGGCTGGAACTGGCTGTTCGGTAATAATTCCTGAAAGTGGTGCGGCAGGAGGGGTGGATGTCAGGGGCGGCGCTCCGGGAACCAGAGAAACTGATCTGCTTAAACCGGGAAATCTGGCAGAGAAAATCAATGCAGTTCTCCTGACAGGAGGGAGCGCTTTTGGCCTGGAAGCAGCCGGAGGAGTTATGAAATACCTGGAGGAAAGGGGCTCAGGATTTGCTGCTGGAGAATTCACCGTACCTCTGGTTCCTGCTGCAGTTCTCTTTGATTTAAGCTGCGGTGAGGGGAAAATCCGGCCGGATCGGAAAATGGGTTATCAGGCCTGCCTGCAGGCAGCTTCTGATCAAGAGTCAAACGGCAATTACGGTGCCGGAACAGGTGCTACCGTAGGCAAATACGCCGGGATGGAGAGGGCGATGAAGGGTGGTGTCGGACAGTTTATTTACAGGCTGGGTGAGCTTAAAATAGGGGCTCTGGCCGCTGTGAACTGTCTGGGAGATGTTTATGATCCCGATAACGGCAGGCTGATTGCCGGAGCCAGAACTGATAAAAATGCTCGGGAGAGACTGCTGGCTGCAGAGGACAGGGAAGCCTTTATCAGGCTGGCAGCTGACCGAAATGCCGGTAATTTGAATGACGGCAATACAGTTCTGGCAGCTCTTTTTACCAATGCCAGACTCTCACCTGCAGGAGCATCCCGATTGGCCGGAATCTGCCATGATGCTATTGCCAGGACTGTGAGACCCTCTCATACCATGCTGGATGGAGATACAATCTTTGTTCTGGCACGGGGCCCTGTAGCGGCTGACCTGAACCTGCTGGCCTCTCTGGGAGTGGAGGTAACTGCCAGAGCAATTATTCGAGCGGTAAAGGAAGCGGAATCAGCCTACGGTTTTCCGGGATACACTGAACTGCTAGAAGATTAGAAATAACAGCAAATTTTCTGCGGGGGAATTGATTATGCCGGCAAAAAAAAGGAACAGAATGACTGAAATCTTTATCATTTTAATGGCTCTTGGGGTAATAGGTCTATTTGTGTTTGGCAATGGGGGAGAAGAAATTGAGCTGGATGAATCCCTGGTTATTGATTATCAAATTCTGGAGCGAGAAGAGGCCCATCATAATGATGTTAGAAGATACCTCTTTCATGTTCTGGTGGAAGAGCCAGCCAGTTATGAGGAACTGCAGCATACCTCAATAAAAATTGTGGAAGAGGCTAAAGCTGAGCTGGAGTTCAATGGATTTGCAGTAAGCTATTATGATCATGAGGAATATTTTGGGCGCCTGGATTATACCCTGGGACAGGCAGTTTATGCCCCCTATGGTGATGGCAGCCGGGTTGACGAGGTGGAGGCCGGGGATTATGATAAAATGGAGTATTTCTGGAGCCTGAGAGCCAAGGACTGGAACAGCCAGCTTTCGGAGGAAGAGGTGAGCATCTGGGCAGCCTGGTTTGATTTAAGGCAGGAAATAAATCAGGCAATTACAGACAGCGAGCCGATGGAGGAAGAGCTGATTATGGAAGTGGAGGGACATGATTTTCCTGACAGCGAGGCTATAACCGAGGAGGTAGCCGAGCAGTTTGAAATCTCGCCGGCAGAGGTCGAGGAAATAAGAGAGAAGAATGATGTCTGGATATTTATGAATCTGGAACAATAGGATTTTTAATGGGATTACAGCAGTGAGCTTAAAAATTACAAAAATACTATCTTATCTCTGGGTTTCTCAAAGATTACCTTTCGTTTCTCAAAGATAATTACTCAGAATGACAAGCAGGCCTGACTGCTAAAGATAGTTTCTAAGCCTGGGATTACCTGTAAAATAAGAATAGGGGGTGAGTACTGTTAGCTTTGCTCTCTTTAAGCGTAAGAAAGACCGGGAAGAGTTAATCAGGAGTCAGATTGACAGCATGTACCGTTTTTTGGTTTTGATGACCTTTATTTTAACTGGAGATAAAATAGAATTTGAAACCATTTCAGCAGAAAATC
>PWFW01000078.1 GCA_003554225.1 Halanaerobiaceae bacterium
ATAAATGACACTAATTGTTAATGGAGATTTAAATTAAGGGAGGACAGCGGAGGGAGATTTAAAATGAAAAACAGACTGCGGGAAATTCGTAAGGAACAGCAGGTTGCGGTTAAGGAGCTAGCCAGAAAGACCGGCGTCACACCCAGCATGATTTATCAGGTGGAAAGAGATGAAAAGGCACCTTCTCTGGAGCTGGCCCAGAATATTGCCCGGATACTGGGCATGACAACCGATGAGGTATTTCTGCCGAACAAAAAAAGCAGGAAAAAATAGTCATCAGATTCTTACAGTCCATAAGATATAACTTTCAAACTGACCTTCTTTCGCCAGTTTATTTCAATCTGCAGACCTGTCTGCAGATTTTTTTTGTGGGCGCTTGATTTTCCAGTAAAAGAGTTATCTTGAAACAGGAACAATGCTGATCCCGTCAGAGGCTATTATATCCGATAATAAAGAGGATTTTCCTGATTTATCTTGAAATATTTAATGATAGGAGGTAAAGAGGATGCAAGCTATTAAAAGAGCAATAATAATTGTGCTGGATAGCGTAGGCATCGGAGAGCTTCCCGATGCTTCTGATTACGGAGATGTCGGCTCTGATACACTGGGCAATATTGCCCGGGAGGTAGGCGGCTTCGACCTCCCCAATCTGGAAGCTCTGGGACTGGGGAAAATACGTGAGCTTAAAGGTGTCAGGGCCGAGCTAAAAGCTGCCGGGTCTTATGGTAAAATGGCTGAAGCATCTGCCGGCAAGGATACCACCACCGGGCACTGGGAACTGGCAGGATTAATATCAAACCGGCCCTTTCCCACCTATCCTGACGGTTTTCCCGAAGAGATAATCTCGGAATTTCAGGATAAGACCGGCTATCGGGCCCTGGGCAACAAACCGGCTTCCGGCACGGTAATAATAGAGGAGCTGATTGAAGAGCACCTTAAAACCGGAGACCCGATAGTTTATACCTCGGCTGACAGCGTATTTCAGGTAGCCGCTCATGAGGAGGTTATCCCTGTTCCAGAACTTTATCAGATCTGCCAGACAGCCAGGGAAATTCTGACCGGAGAACATGGTGTGGCCCGGGTAATCGCCCGCCCCTTTGTAGGTGAACCTGGCAGCCTTTCTAGAACTGACCGGAGAAAGGATTTTTCTCTGGCTCCCCCGAAACGGACTCTGTTAAATAATCTGGAGGATGACGGTCAGGATGTGCTGGCTGTGGGCAAGATAAATGATATCTTTACCGACAGCGGGATTACTGATTATAATCATGTAATTGATAACATGGAATGCGTTGATGCCACCCTGGATTATCTTAAGGGCGAGAACCGGGGCTTGATCTTTAGCAATCTGGTGGAATATGATATGGTTTACGGACATCGCCGGGATGTAGCGGGTTATTATCAGGCCTTACAGGATTTTGACCGCCGTCTCCCGGAAATCCTGGATTCCCTAAGAGATGATGATATGCTGGCCATCACAGCCGATCACGGCTGTGATCCCACCTTCAAGGGCACGGATCATACCCGGGAATACGTTCCTCTGCTGCTTACCGGCAGCCAGATCAGAGAGGATCTGGATCTGGGTATCAGGGAAACCTTTGCTGACCTGGCAGCAACCATTGCCGACATGCTCCAGGTTGAACCTACCATTGATGGCACCTCCTTTAAAGAGGAAATTCTGCTTTAGTTTAATTTGAATTTATCAAGACTGAAGTGCAGTTATTATTTATCCAGAATATCCAGAGGTCTTTAAATTTGATACCTGCACAGATACCCCGGAGGGGAATGATGTTTTGTTGGCTATCAAGATAAATCAGCCTGTTCTCCATAATGCTCCAGGAATAATTATCCAGTTTGCTATAAAAACTATTAGAGGTGAATACTTATGCTGAAGGAAATTAAAAAGGCAGCTCAATATATTGCCAAACAGAGCAGCACCGAGCCGGAGCTGGGGTTGATTCTGGGCTCGGGGCTGGGAGTTATGGCTGAAGAGATTGAAAATCCTGATATCATACCCTATCAGGAGATACCCCATTTTCCTGAATCCACCGTGGAAGGACATGCCGGACAGCTGGTAATCGGTGAGCTTGAGGGCCGAAAGGTGGCCGCCATGCAGGGCCGTTTTCATTATTATGAAGGCTACAGCATGCAGGAGATTGTTCTGCCGGTGCGGGTGATGAAGCTGCTGGGCTGTCAGGGACTGCTGGTTACCAATGCTGCCGGGGGAGTTAACCGCAACTATAATCCCGGCGACTTCATGCTGATCTCCGACCATCTCAATCTGACCGGTGATAATCCCCTGAGAGGTGAAAATCTGGAGGAACTGGGCCCCCGTTTTCCCGATATGACAGCAGCCTATGACCCGACCTGGAGGGATATAGCCGATGATGTGGCGGCTCAGGAAGGAATAAAACTCCGCTGCGGCATCTATGCCGGACTGGGAGGTCCGACCTATGAAACTCCGGCAGAGATCAGAATGCTGGAGCGGCTGGGAGCCGATGCCGTCGGGATGTCCACCGTCCCCGAGGTGATAGCTGCCAATCATCTGGGTCTTAGAGTTCTGGGGATCTCCTGTATCACCAATATGGCAGCTGGAATTCTGCCCAAACCCTTAAATCACAAGGAAGTGATGGAGATAGCAGAGCAGGTCAGGCCGGAATTCAAAAAGCTGTTCAGAGCTCTGCTGCAGGAGCTGAAGCTGGCATGAGAATGTATGATCTGATTTATAAAAAGAGGGAGGGAGAAGAGCTTTCTCCCGAAGAAATTTCCTATATTATTAAGGGCTACACCGCCGAGGAGATCCCTGATTATCAGCTGGCAGCCTGGGCTATGGCTGTCTTCTTTCAGGGGATGACTGCAGAGGAGACCGCGCATTTAACCCGTGAGGTAGCTCATTCCGGTGACATCGTTGATCTTTCGGACATCCCCGGCACTAAGGTTGATAAGCACAGTACCGGAGGAGTAGGTGATAAAACCACCCTGGTGCTGGTGCCGCTGGTAGCTGCTGCGGGAGTCCCGGTTCCCAAGATGTCAGGCAGAGGGCTGGGCCATACTGGAGGAACCATTGATAAACTGGAATCTATTCCCGGTTTTCAGACCGAAATGGAACGCTCCCGTTTTCTTAAACAGGTTAACGAAATAGGTGCAGCCATCATCGGTCAGACCGGCAATCTGACCCCGGCCGATAAGAAACTCTACGCCCTGAGAGATGTTACTGCCACGGTAGATTCAAGGCCGCTGATAGCCAGCAGTATCATGGGTAAGAAGATTGCCGGGGGAGCTGATGCCATTGTGCTGGATGTTAAGACCGGCAGCGGCTCCTTTATGGTGGAGAGAGAAGAGGCCAGAAAACTGGCCCGGCTGATGGTCGAGATCGGTCTGGAACTGGAGCGGAAAACGATAGCTCTGCTGACTGATATGAGCCAGCCTCTGGGTTTTGCTATCGGCAATGCCCTGGAAATGAAGGAAGCGGCTGCCACCCTGAAAAATCAGGGGCCGTTGGATCTAACTAAAATCTGCCTGAAGCTGGGGGCGGCCATGCTGACAGCAGGAGGTTATAGTACAGGGATGGAGGAAGCTGAAGCAGAGCTGACAGAAATTCTCAAATCCGGAGAGGCCCTGGAGAAGATGAAGAAAATAATCACTGCCCAGGGTGGAGATTCCCGGATTCTTGAGGAGCCGGAGCTTCTTCCCCGGGCAGAGCTGACCGAAGAGCTTACAGCAAAAAAATCCGGCTATATCAGTGAGATTAACGCCCGGGAAATCGGCCTGATAGCCATGTCTCTGGGAGCAGGTCGTGAGAAGAAGGGCGACAGCATCGATCCCGCTGCTGGAGTTGAGGTGCTGGTGAAGCAGGGAGATGAGGTGGAAACCGGAGCAACTCTGGCCCGGCTCCATACCGCTGATAAATATAAATCCCGGCTGCCGGAATTGCTTGAGCGTCTCAGCAAGGCGGTCAAAATCAATCCGGAACCGATTTCTCCTGAAGAATTAATTCAGGAAATTATCGAGTAATCAGATAAAATTCCAGCAGTATGGAAGCATTTTTAAGTATTATTCCAGTATTATTCAAGCATTATTCAAGCATCATTCCGGCAGTATTTAATATTATTCCAGTATTATTTCTGTATCATTTCAGCAGTATTTGTCCAGTATTAAATTACTATTTCAGTGCTTAGTGACAGGATTAAGCAGCTCAGGCACTGCTGGACAGCAGCCAGCAATCAGGAATGAAAAGGATGGTCGCTGCTTGATAAAAACGAAGAGACAGGATTGAAAAAGCAGATAGGAGTGGGAAAAAATGACGGTCTTTAATCAGGAGCGTTTACCAATCGAGATTTTTCAACTTGATACTGAAAGAATGGTAGACGGCTGGTACTCTGATGTCTATTTTCGCAATATCTCCAGGATTTTAACCGCCCTATCCCGGGAAGGTTATACCTACAAGGAAGAAAATATCGGGGATATCGAGGTGGAAATGCAGATATTTCCCCGGCGGCAGCCCTTCTGCATCGTAGGAGGGGTTGATGAAGCTCTGGCAATTTTAAAAACCTGTACCGGCTATAAGGATGAAGATGGTAACTTTATCAATACCTTTGATGAACTTGAGGTCTATGCCGTTCACGATGGAGTTAAGGCCCATTATAACGGTGATCCCAGCCGGGTTGAGCCGGCAATAAAAATCAGAGGACGCTATCGGGACTTTGCTATCCTGGAAACCCCTATAGTAGGATCTCTCACTGAAGCCTCCCGGATAGCCACCAATGTTTATCAGGTAGAGGAGGCTGCCAACGGCAAGGATATTCTCTTCTTTCCGGCCCGCTTTGCCCATTACAAACAGCAGGCTCTGCACGGTTATGCCTATTCTCTGGGAGTTAAGGCCTATAATGAAGACTTTGAGGCCAAGAGCAAGCGCTATATTTCCACCGATGAGCAGGGTACCTGGTGGGGCGGCAGAGGCGCGGGAACGGTCAGCCACTCCTATATTGCCTGCTTTTTAGGTAATACGGTCGAGGCTATGCTGCAGTTCTGCCGGCAGATGCCTGCTGAGATCAGCCGGATTGCCCTGGTTGATTTTGACAATGACTGTATCGGGACCTCGCTGGATGTTATGAAAGCTATGTATTTTAAATACCGGGAACTGATGGAAGAGGATAGACCGAAGGAAGCTTCGAAGTACCGGCTTTTTGGAGTCAGACCCGACACTGCTTCCAGCCTGAGAGATGTAGGGGTTGAGCCCCTGGGAGATAGAGAGCTTGATAATGGAGTAAATGCCAGGCTGGTTTATAAAATGCGGGAAGCAATCGACAATGCTTACCGGGACTGGGATATTGAAGATCCCAGGAAGAGAGAAAATGCCCGGGAGTACTGCCGGCAGGTAAAAATTATCGCCACCGGTGGTTTTAAGCCGGAAAAGATAAAGATATTTGAAGAGAGCCAGGTTCCGGTCGATGTTTACGGAGTAGGCAGCTGGCTTCTTTCCAACAGCTCTGCAGAGGGCACAAAAAATGACTTCACTGCTGATGTAGTTCGGGTCAAGGTCGATGGTGAATGGATTAAGATGGCTAAAAAAGGCCGGAAGCCCTGCAAAAATGATAAGCTGGAATATGTAGATCCCGATTCCATCAGTTAAAGCAGAG
>PWFW01000025.1 GCA_003554225.1 Halanaerobiaceae bacterium
CCTGGTCGGTGGTCGCGTCGAGCTGCCCCTCCACCCCCATCAGCGCCTGCTCGTACTCGGTGGAGGCCTCCGCGGCGCGGCGGGCGTCCTGCGTGAACGCGAACAGCACCGCGGCGCCGGCGGCGATCGCCAGACCCCACGGGCCCTTCATGAACGCCGCCAGCGAGAGCAGCGCCGGCTTGAGGCGGCCGACCCACGTCATCAACTGCGCGATGCCGAGCGACAGCGGCCCGAGCGCCGCGGCGGTCCCGCCGATCGCCAAGGTGGTGTTCTGGATCGGCTCGGGCAGCTCCGAGAACCAGCCGACCATGTCCGACACCAGCTCGGCGCCGCCCTGCAACGCCGGGATCAGCCGGTTCTCCAGCGCCGGCACCAGCTCGTCGGCGACGACCGGCAGGAACGCCGCGCCGATCTGATGCCAGGCGCCCTGGAACGCGCGGCTGATCCGCTCGGTGGCGTCGCCCAGCTCACTGGCCGCGTCGATCGTATCGTCGGTGAGGACGATCCCCAGCTCATGCGCCTCCCGGCGCAGCGCCTCGATGCCTTCGCGGCCCTCGTCCAGCGCCGGCATCAACCTGCGGCCCATCCGGGTGCCGAAGATCTCCCCGGCGAGCGCGGACCGGTCCGCCTGCGATTCCAGCTCAGCCAACGACCCGACGGTGTCCATGAACACCTCGTCGGCTTCCCGGGCGGCGCCGGACGCGTCAGTGATCTCCACACCGAGGTTGTCGAACGCGTCGGCGTACCGGTCGCTCCCGTCGATCGCGCGGCCGACCCGCTGGTTGAGCCTCGACAAGCCCCGGTCGAGGTCGCGGGTCTTGAGGTCAAGCTGGCTGCCGGCGTACTCCAGCTCCTGGTACGCCTCGGTGGAGATGCCGGCCTCCAACGCCGACCGTTCGATCTGCGAGGCGGCGCCTTCGGTCGACAGCGCCAGCCCCTTCATGGAGGCGGTCAGCCCGGCGATCGGCCCGGACACCCATATCGACGCCTCCCGCCCGAACGTCGACATGTGCTCCTGCAGGTTCTCCATCCGGTTCGTCCACGACTCTGTGGTATCGGAGACGTCCCACAGCGCCTCCCCGAGGTCGCCGGCGGCCTCGGCGACCCCCTCGAACCCTTGCGCGACGTACTCGGCGGCGCCGGAAGCGCGGTCCTGCGCCTCCGCGGCGTCGTGCGCGGCGGTGGCGGTGGCCTCATGCTGCGCAGCCGCCGCCGCGCCGGTGTCGGTCGACTCCGATTGCAGCGCGGCGCCGCGCTCCAACGCCTCGTTGGTGGCCTCGATTTCCTCGCGGAACTCCCGCAGCCCGCGGACGGCGCGGGCCTGCTCCCGAAGGGAGATGCGGAGCCCTACAACCTCGTCGGCCACCGGCCGCTCCTATCGCCGCATCGCCTGCGCCAGAATCTTCGCCAGCCGGTTCGCTACCCGGATCGCGAGGTCGTCGTTGCGGTCCCGGTCCCGGCGGATGGCGATCTTCACCGCTTCCTCAAGCTCGATCCACTCATCGTCGGCCCGGTTCAGCAGCTCATCGAGGGTCCCGAACCCGTAGCTCGCGCCGGCGACCGCCGTCTCAAGGACGGCGGACCCAGCTAGTTTCCCCGCATCCTCTCCTCAATCTCGCTGCGGGCGAATCCGCTGAACTCCATGAGCTTGCCGGCGATCCCGTAGATGTGGCCGTCCTTGACGTGGAACGCGCGCGCCACCGCGATCGCCGACCGGGACTCCTCCTCGGTCAGCTCCAAGATGGCGGCGAGCCGTTCGTCGTAGCGCGGCCAGGAGTCGGGCGCGTCGGGGTCGACGCCGATCTCCTTGCCGGACTCGGTGACGTGGAAGATCCCGTCGCACGCATCGATGAGCAGCTCGCAGTAGGCCTTCAGGAGCCCGGCGTCCTTGTCGGCTTCGTACTTGCGCATCTTCTTGCGGACCGCGGGGGCGTCGACTGGCCGCAGCCGCAACCACACATCGTCGTACTCGGGGACCTTCAGGTCGGTGTAGAGCCCTTCAGTAGCGGCTTCGCGCTGCGCCCGCAGCGACGCACGACCCGACCTGGGGGTCGGGTCGATCGGGTCGATCGGGTCGAGGGCCTCGTCGGCGGCGAGCGTCGGGTCGGGGTCGGTCATCGTCAGCTCCTCACAAGGGGTAGGCGTCGGGGCTGGGCTGCGCCCACCGTCAGGTTAGGCGATGGACTCCACGGAGATCTGGATCTCCAAGGTGGTGCGGTCGTCGCTGTTGGAGTCAAGGTTGCCGGGGACGATCTGATCGATCGCGCCCTTGTAGGTGATCGCCGCGCCGAAGCTGTTGCCGTCCTCGTCGAGCGGCTGGCGGCGAACCTCAGCGTCCTGCGGAGAGATGCGCTGCAGCCACGCGACCATGTTGTCGTGGTCGCGGGCCAGTTCGTAGGTGCGGCCGACGGTGACGCCCTCGTAGCGGGGGAGGCCCTTGTAGAGCTTCTCGGTGCGGCGGCCGCCGGGCCGATGCTTGGTGTTCGAGCGGGTGATCTGCCCGCCGTTGAACGTGTCGAAGACGCCGAGGTCTTGCCCGTCGACGACGACGGTGGTGCGGTAGCTGCTCTGCAGAGCCATCTGATACCTCCTGGGTTAGACCGTCGCGGCGGCGCCGACGCGGACAAGCTGAATGTCCACGAACTCGGCGAACGGGCTGAAGCGTGCGGTGACGAGCGCGGCGATGTTGCCGGCTTCAATGTCCTCGGGCAAGTTGATGTCCTCATCGACGTTGACGCTGAACGCGTCGTCGGGGGTTTCCCCGAACACGCCGCCGACGTTCCACTCGGTGATCAGCTCGCTCTTGAGCGCGTCACGGAGGCCATCGAGGATCGACATGTTCCGGTCGACGGTGTGGAACAGCTTGCGGTCGGCGATCAGCCCGAACTTGTCAGCGAGCACCTGCGCGAGCCGCGCCTGGCTGAACTGCACCCAATCGGGGTCGTCGGACAGCGACCGGTAGCCGTAGAGCTGCACGCCGCCGGCACGCCGGTCGTTGCGGATGAGGTTCACCCCAGCTTCGGTGAGCGCGTTGAGGTCGTCGGGGTCGGTGAAGGGGGTGACGACGTCGATGCAGTAGCGGGCCCGGCCGCGGTTGCCGGCTGGGGCGTTGTTGGCGGTGCCAGCCTCGACGTCGCCGCGGGCGATGAGCCCGGCGACGAGCGCGGAGCCGGGGACGCGGCGGCGGGAGCCCCGCGCGATCGGGGGGACTTCCACCCATGTGGACACCAGCATCGCCTCGCGGGCGTCGGTCTCCCCGGCGGCGGTCTGCAGCGCGGCGAGGTCGTCGCCCTCTTCGGCGTCGAGGAGCGCGACCCGCCCGTAAGTCTGAGCGTGGTCGACGAGCTTGCCGCGCTCGCTGGCGGTCGTCCAGTCGGGGGCGCACACCTGCCCGAAGCCAAGGTC
Organism: Halanaerobiaceae bacterium; assembly: GCA_003554225.1. Classification (GTDB taxonomy): domain Bacteria; phylum Bacillota; class Halanaerobiia; order Halanaerobiales; family Halarsenatibacteraceae; genus T1SED10-84. The sequence continues at coordinate 3,406 of PWFW01000025.1, forward strand.
GTCGGCGAACCGGTCGAGCGCCTCGTCCTGCTCGGTGGAGGAGATGTTGCTGGTGTCGGCGTCGCCGCCGGCGAGTTCGAAGGTGCCCTCTTCGGGGGTTTCGGTGCCGTCGCCGAGCGCCGCGGCGGTGACGTAGCGGCTGTTGTCGAGCGCGCCGACGGCCTCGTCGACGGTCGTCAGCCCCTTGAACCGCTCGACCTCGTCGCCGTCCCACTCGATGGCGACTTCGAACTTGGCGCCGTCATGTTCGATGACAGCGGTGAGGTCGTTGCCCCACTCGCCGGAGGAGGAGGCGGTGACGGTCAGGACGTCGGTGGCGTTGCCGTCCTCGGCGATGTCGACCGACGCGGCTTCGGCGGCGGGGCCGACGACGCGGCTGATCCACGCCTCGGCGAGCCCTTCCGCGAAGGCGGTGTCGACGTAGTCGTAGAGGGCGGCGGTGCCGCCGCTGCGGCCGCCGAACGTGCGCTCGTAGCTGGCGAGGCTGGTCACTCGGGTGGGGCCGAGGCCCCGCTCGGCTTCGCCGACGATGAACGCTCGCCCGGTGGGGGTTTCGGTGCCTCGGCTGGACCGCCGCGACGTGATCGTCACCCGGCTGCCTGGCCGAACCTTGGTGTCTGCCATGATCTACTCCTCGTTGTCGCTGGTCACGTCATTGGCGGTCAGGTCGGGCGGTTCGGGTTGCGGTTCGGGTTGCGGGTCGGCGGTCGCCGGTGGGGGGGTGGCGCGGACCTGCCGAAGTTGCCCGCGGTCGATCATGCGGGCGATGCGGCTGTCGCGGCTGTTGAGGTCGACGACCTCGCCAGCGGCGACGGACGGGCCGCCTGCGGTGGGCCTCACCGGACGCCCTGCGACGTTGCGTAGCTTCATCATCACTCCTTGTCGACGGTGACGTTGGCGGTCTCCACCACCGGCCACACCCCCGGGTCCTCATACGGGTCCGCCGGCACCTCCACCGGCCCCTCCCGCCGGCGCAACGAATCGCGGGTCATCACGATCGCGGACACCGACCCGGCCGCCAACGCACGCTGCCGCTGATCCGCCTGCGTCAACAACGCCGTGTCAAGATCCACACAGCGGGTATCCGCCGCGACACCGCCGAGGCTGCCCTGCTGCTCCAGCAACGCCCACAGCGCCGCGCAGTAGTCCGCCGCAACCTCCCCCGACCAATCCGGGTCGCCGCCGCCGACGTTGACGACCACCGCGACCGCGACACGCCACGACGCCTGCACCGACCCGCGGGTGCCGCCCTCCCGGTCCGGCTGCCCGTTCCACACCGGCGGCAGCACCATCACCGCCGGCGACTGCTGATCGGCGACCTTCCAGATGTCCGGCGGCCGACGCCACGACCGCGGCTGCCCCAACGCCCCCGGCGTGTGGCCGCGCTGCCGCTCCACCTCCGCAAGGTAAGCGGGCAGCCACAGCCGCACCGTGTCGAGCACCGCCGCGCGCACCGCGCCGCCCGACACGATCGGCCCGAACACCGGCTCGCCGCTCACGACCGCACCTGCTGCGTGTCGCCGGTCAGCAGCCAGTGACGGACCCCATCACGCCAGCGGCGCCGGTCCGCCTCCCGGGCCACCACCATCCGGCGGCGCGGCAGCCGCGCCTCCCGCGACCGCTGGTGGTAGCGGGCATACGGCACCGCCGTGCCGAACACCGCCTCGGTGTCGCGGATCTCCTCCACCGTCTCCGCGGTCCGCGACTCCAAGCTGCTCCGCAGCCGCAACGTCGCATGCAAGATCCGCAGGTCCAACCCCAGCCGGATCTTCCGCTCCAACGTCGAGTCGGCCAGCGGCGCCCACGCCGACCCGAGCAGATAACGGCCCTCCGACTCGAACTGGCGGCCCATCAGCTGACGGAAGTCCTCCCCGATCGCCTCAAGGACCGGCCGGGGGCCCTGCAGCCGCCGCTCAACATCAGCGACGCGCGACACGACCGTGTCGTAGTCGCCGTCGGGCAGCAACGCCGCGACCGTCATGGCACCCCCACCCCCCGCGGCCAGTCGGCCTGCACCGCGAACAGCTCCCGATCCGGGGCGGCGCTGTCGAAGCCGACCACGAAGTCGCAGATCTGGCGGGCGCGACGCTCCAGCCGCTCCCAGGAGGCGTCGCGCTGCTCTACCAGCCGCCGGTAGATCGACCCCTCGATGTTGGCTTCCTCCGGCCAGAACGTCAGCTCCACCAGCGCCGCTGCCCCATAGGTCGCCACCGTCCCGGCG
>PWFW01000023.1 GCA_003554225.1 Halanaerobiaceae bacterium
CAATATTCAAAACCAATATTCAAAACCAATATTCAATTTCAACTGCTTACTGCTGTGTTCTTTTTAGAGCTTGGCTTATAATCAAGCTTAAATTTCACTTAAATATTAAGGTAATCTCCCATGCTCCTTCGGAGCACAACAACAGATGAAAATATCACCACATATTTTCAAGGTAAACTATCATGCTCCTTCGGGGCACAACAATAGATGAAAATTTTTCTGCAAATTTTCAAGGTAAACTCCCATGCTCCTTCAGAACACAACAATAGATGAAAATACAACAGCATATTTTCAAGGTAATTACTAAATTTCCTGATCGTAAATACGAGAGTTATTACTCCTATAATTAACCAGATTTCTCATCTCATAAATACTGGACTTCTTGCTCAAAAATACTAGACTTCTTGCTCATAGTTGCTGGACTTCTTGCTCATAACTACTGGACTTCTTAAAAGCTGGAAAACTCAATTATAATTCACCTTGAAGATATTTCGCATCTCTTACTTTGAAATAAGATCGTGATTATCATCATTACCTGCCTTTTATTCTTCCCTTAACCATAATTTTTTTCCAACCACTAACCCTCTCCTCACCAAAACTGCAACCAGAAATTCAATCTGCTCACCTCCCTTCGGGAAATCAAATAACCCGGATAACCCATCACTTCAATACTGCCTGAAACTACCAGTTACTATTATCTATTAATTAATTAACGCATCGATATATAATCAGATGAATATATTTTGCTTTAAAAATGATGTCGTTATTTCCTTATGTTGTTCTGCCCTGTAAGTCTTGCAGTTAAATGAATATATTTATGTAAAAATATCTTGGTAAAAGAATTCTGTATTTAGTGAAATATCAGGAAGCGCTTATATTTTGCACCTAATAATATCAATTCTATTAATTATTATTTCAATAGAAGCGGTATTTCAATAGAAGATTCCTGATAGTAAATTCCTGGATATGATAGTGAACTCCGATAATTGTACAGGAGATTCCAGTTATCTGGTTTACGTCCCGGAACCTTTGTGTGCCCTGTCTCTCTTCTCTGAATTTTCTATTGATTTTCTGATTTTTCTCCTTCCTCCTCTCCTTCCTCCTATTGATTTTCCTCTTATAAAAAAATTATCAAATCCTGAAGACATACATAATATTTTCTTGATCACTGATTAGATTCCTGCAAATTTTTTGTCTAAAATTGAAGATTAATATTTGGCAATTTTATAAAATTTAATACCGGAAGCTGAAAATCCACCGTCCAAACCCGGAATATATCGTTTATAAAAAAAGAAGCCTTCCCCGGTGATATATACCCAAAAATATATCAAAAACTCCAGGGAAAGGCTTCCTGCTCCAGCTTCTATTCCTGCTAGAAATAATCTCACATTGAGATAAAAGGAAAAGGGCAGAGCTGCTGAGCCCACTTTATCTCCGGCTATTTCAGCTCGACAGTAGCTCCTGCATCCTCCAGCTTCTCCTTCATCTCTTCAGCCTCTTCTTTGCTGACGCCCTCTTTTACGTTACCGGGCGCTTCGTCAACAACAGCCTTGGCATCTTTAAGGCCCAGTCCGGTAAGCTCTCTCACAGCTTTAATAACGTTAATCTTCTTCTGGCCGATCTCAGCCAGGAAAACATCAAATTCAGTCTGTTCTTCTTCGCCGCCGTCACCATCTCCACCGCCGGCAGCAGCCATAGCTACAGGAGCAGCAGCACTAACACCAAACTTCTCTTCCAGTTCTTCCACCAGTTCAGCCAGTTCCAGCACACTCATGTTTTCAATTGCTTCAATAATTTCTTCTTTATTCATTATAAGTTCCTCCTTATTATTTGTCTTAATTTGCTTTCTGTTCTCTGATACTGTTTAAAACTCTGACCAGACCACTGATATTACCATTTAGAACCCTGACCAGACCGGTGATGGGAGCCTGCATGCCAGCCAGAACCTGACCCAGCAGAACCTCCCGGGAGGGAATCTCAGCCAGAGCCTTAAGCTTCTCGTCACTGATCAGCTTCCCTTCAAGAGTCCCGGCCTTAATCTCCAGATTTTTATTTTCTTTGGCATAATCAACCAGCACCTTAGCCGGTGAAACAACATCCTCAATTCCAAAGGCAATGGCAGTTGGACCGACAAAATATTCCTCCACCTTCTCCACGCCCGCTTCCTCGGCTGCTATGGTCGCCAGGGTATTCTTAACAACTTTAAAATCAACCCCCGCTTCTCGAAGCTGACGGCGCAGCTCGGTCATATTCTCAACATTTAATCCTTTGTAATCGGTGATGACCATTGCTTTAGCCTGAGTAAATTTTTCCTTCAGTTCTGCAACTGCAGCTTTTTTTTCGGGCTTTACCATTCTTTCACCCCCTTTAAAATCTTGACATTACCGGTACTGCAAATTTTAGGGAATTAAAAAAACCCCCTGCAACAGGAGGCGGGTTTTCCAGACCGGGCCAGACCGGGCAGCAATAACTTGGAGAGCAAAAAAACATAACTCACCCGGATTAAATCTGAAAACCTCGGCAGGGGTTTAAGCCTGACAATGGCTCCTGCTGTCTTAGGTTTCTTGCTATTAAACTGTCAATTATCGACCAGCAGTTCTTCAATACCGACTTTTAATTAATTTCTCTCTTTCTTTTAATTAATTTCTCTCTTTAAAAACCTGATTATAAAAACAGGTCAGTATAGTCTTCATCCAGGTTCTCTGGCCCCAGCCAGGTAGTTAACTAAAGATTCTAATGGTTCCTGGAGGCTCCTGACTGAGTCCGCTTTATCTTCCCAGCATGGTCATGATGCTCTGGGTATCAACTTTGATCCCCGGACCCATGGTTGAAGATACAGTTACAGTGCGGAGATACTTACCCTTGGCAGCTGCCGGCCTTTCTCTTACCAGCGTATCCATCAGCACTCTGAAATTCTCAAGAAGATCTTCCTTGCTGAAGGAAGCCTTACCAAAGGGCATATGAATCACGCCATTCTTGTCTACCCGGTATTCCAGCTTGCCTGCCTTAAATTCCTTGATGGACTGTTTCAGTTCAAAGGTTACTGTTCCGGCCTTGGGATTGGGCATCAGACCCTTGGGGCCTAATATCCTTCCCAGCTTGCCAACCACGCTCATCATATCGGGAGTGGCGATGGCAATATCAAAATCCAGCCAGCCCTCTTCAATTCTGTCGGCCAGTTCCTCCTGACCCACCACATCAGCACCGGCCTCTTCAGCTTCCTTTGCCTTTTCGCCCTTGGCAAAAACTATTACTTTGATCTCTTTACCGGTTCCAGCCGGGAGCACAACAGTACCCCTGACATTCTGGTCGGCATGCTTGGGATTAACTCCCAGATTGGCCGCCACTTCAATGGTCTCATCAAAATTAGCACTGGAAAGTTCCTGAGCCAGCTCAATAGCTTCTTCGGGCTGATAAAGTCTGCTCCGTTCATACTTTTCTGCTGCTTCCTGATATCTTCTGCTTCTTTGCATCTTCTTATTCCTCCTAATGTGGTAATCAGGCCCTAAAAGGCCCTCCCACTTATTTTCCCTGCCTACCTGATACAACCTTCCTACCTGATACAACCTGTCAAGCTAAAACAACCTGTCTAAACTCTAGCTTTATTCAGGACTTTGAACCTCTTCTTCCTCATTTTCTGGTGAGGGTTTTAACTCTTCTCCAACTAAAACCCCCATGCTGCGAGCCGTTCCCTTTATCATGCTCATGGCCGCCTCCATATCAGCGGCATTGAGGTCTTCCTTTTTTATTTCAGCTATCTCCCGGACATCATCCTCACTGATGGAAGCCACCTTATTGACATCGGGCTCTCCTGAGGCGGTTTCAATTCCGGCAGCCTGCTTGATCAAAACAGAGGCCGGCGGAGTTTTGGTGATAAAGTCAAAGGAGCGGTCAGCATATACGGTAATTTCCACCGGAATAAGGGTTCCGGCATTATCCTGGGTTTTGGAGTTAAAAGCCTTGCAAAACTCCATAATATTAACTCCATGCTGGCCTAAAGCCGGACCAACCGGAGGGGCCGGGTTGGCCTGCCCGCCAGGTATCTGCATTTTTATTTCAGCAATAACTTTTTTAGCCACTTAAACTACCTCCCTTCCAGACAAAAATCCTCATAAGAATTCCAAAAGCAATTTATTAACAATTTATTATCGAATTATTATCGAATTAGCTATCATTAACCAATTAACAGCCAGCAAGCATCAGGCCTTCTCAAACTGCGATAACTCCAGCTCCATGGGGGTCTCCCTGCCAAAAACATCAACCAGCACCTTGGCCTTGCGCTGATCGGGATAGACCTCATCAACAGTGCCGGAATTATCCTTGAAGGGACCTTCGGTGATGACCACGTGATCTCCCGGTTCCAGATCGATCTTAAGTTCCTTATCCTTAAGTCCCATCCCCTGAAGAATATGCTGAATCTCCTCTTTCTGCAGGGGCAGCGGTTTGGTGCCGCTGCTGACAAAGCCGGTCACTCCCGGGGTGTTGCGCACCACATACCAGGAATCATCACCCATCTCCATCTTGATTAAAACATAACCGGGAAAAATTTTCTTTTTGACAACTTCATCCCTGCCTTTTTTCCGTTCCAGCCTCTCCTCCATGGGAACCAGGATTTCATGGATTTTATCTTCCATCCCGGTACTGGCAATCCTCTTCTCCAGATTGGCCTTAACCTTCTGCTCATGGCCGGAATAGGTATGGATGACATACCAGTTGGCCTTCTCTTCTGCTGTCAGATCATTCTCTCTCATAATAGGGCCTCCTTCCCTGTTTCAGGCCCTGAACCCGGAAACCAGCTATAATTTAGGTTAAAAGGGGAGTTAAAATGCCGCTTAAGATAACATCAATAATCCCCAGAAAGGCGATCAAAGCTATACAGGTAATTAAAACTATAACTGTATTGCTCTTCAATTCTTCTCGATTGGGCCAGTTGGTCTTTTTCATTTCATTTTTAACCTGTTTAAAAAAACGGGTAACCTTTGAGATGATCCCGCCATTTTTCTTTGCCATTAACCAGTCACCTCTCCCTTGGCTTCCTGCTATTTAGTTTCCTTGTGCAGGGTATGCCTTTTGTCATGGGGGCAGTACTTCTTAAGCTCCAGCCTGTCCCTGGTATTCTTTTTATTCTTTGTGGTTGAATAGTTCCGATTTTTGCACTCAGTACATTCCAGAGTGATTATCTCACGCATTCCGCCGCCACCTCCTAATTATTAAGTCTTAAACGGAATATGGCAGAATATTAACCTTAATTACTGTATCATATTCTAAGAAAAAAGTCAAAGAAGTCTCCGAAAAGTTCTGCCGCCAGCTGAGCAGAAATTAAAAGAAAGGATGTGCAGGGTAATCCCCTGCACATTGGTAGTCAGCCTTGGTTTTACAGAGTTTAAAAATAATCAGCAGTTTCTAGCTTTAAACCTGAATAGGACAAAAACTGAAGGTTTTAGCCTGAACTGCAGTCTACTCCCCCGGGCTCACAGCTTACTCTACTATCTCGGTAATGACGCCGGCACCTACGGTATTGCCGCCCTCTCTGATCGCAAAACGCAGACCCTCTTCCATCGCTATCGGGGTGATCAGCTCGGCGCTCATCTCAACATTATCTCCCGGCATTACC
>PWFW01000304.1 GCA_003554225.1 Halanaerobiaceae bacterium
GCAAAAAATAACTTTTATCCTTAAAGAATACCTCTAACCAGCGATAACTACTGATAACCACTGACAACCAATGATAACCACTGAGAATCACTGATGATTACTGAAAATCACTGAAAATCACTGATGATTACGGATGATCACTGATGGTTACTGAGAATTGCTGATGATTACTGAAAATCACTGAGAATCAATGATGATTACTGATGATCACTGATGGTTACTGAGAATTACTGATGATTACTGAAAATCACTGAGAATCAATGATGATTACTGATGATCACTGATAATAACTGAGAAAATTAAAAACACCACTAACCGCTGAAAAATTAGCTGCTTCCCCTGAAAAAAACTGGCCGGTTATCTTGACATGATTGTTAGCAGGCTTGATTGTCAGTAGGGTTGATTATTAGTAGGATTAGAAGGAGTAGGGTTAGGAGGCTGAAAAGGAGGCTCAAAAATGGCCGAATTCGAACCAAAAATTGTGGCATTTCTCTGCAACTGGTGCTCCTATGCCGGGGCTGATCTGGCTGGTACCTCCAGAATCCAGTACCCCCCCAACACCAGAAATATCAGGGTGATGTGCAGCAGCTCGGTTGATCCAATCTATATCCTTAAAGCTCTGCTGAACGGGGCTGATGGAGTGCTGATTGGGGGCTGCCATCCTGGTGACTGCCATTATGTCAGCGGCAACTATAAAGCCCGCCGGAGAATAACGCTGGTAAAACAGATTCTAAAACAATTTGGGATAGATGAAAAAAGAGTTAATTTTAAATTTATCAGTGCCAGTGAAGGCAACAAATTTGCCGAAACTGTCTCCAGCATGGTTGATGATCTCAAAGAATTAGGGCCTAACAGTTTAAAAACCAACTGGGAAATATAGTGAGGGATTAAAATGAAAAAAACCTATAAAATCAGTGCCAGAGGGAGAGATGAGGATATTAGCTCTCTGGTTGCCAGCCAGCTTTTTACTCCACTGCTGGAAAAGAATCTGGTAGACGGCATACTTCTGCCTCGCAAATCATCAGCCGGGGGTATAGTTGCCTCTCTGTTGAAAAATCCGGATTTATCCGAAGTATACTTCACCTCTCCAGTTCAGCTGGTTAATGCTGCCCAGCTGGTTTCCGATCTAACCTTCAAAGAACCGGGGGATAAGGTTGCTGCTCTGCTGAGACCCTGTGAAGTCCGGGCCCTGGTGGAGCTGGAGAAGCTGCAGCAGGTTGACCTGGAGCACCTGCTGATAATTGGAGTGGACTGTCTGGGGACCTGTGAACCTGCAGAGTTCAAGCGGCTTAAAGAGGAGCAGGGAGATGAGCATATTGCCGAAAGGGCTGAAGCCCTGCGAGCAGGACAGGTGGGTGATTTCCCCCGTCGGGAGGCCTGTAAATTTTGTCAGGACCCCGAAGTTCCTCTAGCTGATATCAATCTGGCTTTAATTGGCAGTGGAAAGGAGGAAGTTCTTCTGGAAGCCCGGAGCGAGGAGGGCGAGAAATTTCTGGCAGAGTTAAATATCGAAGAGGCCGAATCCTCTGAAACCAGAAAGGAGCTGCTGGAAGCTCTAATCCGGGATAACAAAGCAGCCTGGGAGCAGGAACTGGAAAACTTTGCTGCCAGGATTGAAGATATATCAGGTCTGATTGAGGTGCTGGATCTCTGCCGGACCTGTTTCAACTGCCGGACGGCCTGTCCTATCTGCTACTGCCGGGAATGTGTATTTACCACCCTGACCTTTGAGCATGAAGGGCGAAAATACATTAAGTGGGCGGAAAGAAAGGGCTCAATCAAGATGCCGAGCGATACCCTTCTCTTCCACCTGACTCGATTAAATCACATGGGTCTTTCCTGCATAGCCTGCGGTCAGTGCGAGAGCGCCTGTCCCAGCGATATTCCACTGCTGAAAATCTTTAAGCTGATCGGAGAGCGAGCTCAGGAGTATTTCTCCTATATACCTGGAGAAAATCTGGAAGAGCCCCTGCCCCTGACAACCTATCAAGAAGATGAATTTGAACCAAAATAAATTTGCTGTATTTTCTAGAAACAAACTGCATTTTTTAGAAATAAGCTGCATTTTCTAAAATTCAAACTGAATAATCTAATAATCAGACTGTATTTATTAAAAACCGACTGTGTTTTCTAAAATCAAGCTGCTTTTCTAAAATCAAGCTATATTATCTAAAATTCAGACTGTATTTTCTAGAATCTAGAATAAGGCTAAAGGAGGTCGAGCAAACAAGATGGGTGACGGCATGGTAACAATATACCTGATGGGAAAGGCCTATTCAGTTCCAGAAAACCTGACAATCATGAAAGCAATGGAATATTCAGGCTTTCAGCTTAAAAGAGGCTGCGGCTGCCGGGGAGGATTTTGCGGCGCCTGTGCCACCGTCTATCGCATCAAGGGCGATTACCGGGTGCAGGAGGGTCTGGCCTGCCAGACGGTGGTAGAAGAGGATATGTATCTTTCCATGATTCCCTTTTATCCGGCCATCAAGAAGAAGTATGATATCGAAGAACTGGAGCCGGAGACAAATGTCTTAAGGCAGCTCTATCCTGAAATTAACCGCTGTCTGGGCTGCAATACCTGCACCAGGTCCTGTCCTCAGGAGCTGGAGGTAATGGATTATATGAACGCCGCAATTCGGGGAGATATCGAAAAAGTTGCCAATCTTTCCTTTGACTGCATTATGTGTGGCCTCTGTGCCTCCCGCTGTCCGGCGGAGCTGGTTCAGCATAACGTAGGGATTTTAGCCCGGAGGATTTACGGGAAATATATTCTTCCCAGGGCCGGACATCTGGAGGAGCGGCTGCGGGAAATTGAAGATGGCAGGATAGAAAAAGAGGTCGATGAGCTGATGGCTAAAGACCGGGAAGAGCTGGAGAAATTATACAATGAACGGGATATTGAAGGAGAGTGACCAGGAAGACTTACAAAGGAGCAACCAAGAGGAATTATAAAGGATTATGACCAAGAAGAAGGTCAAAAGATAATGACCATGAAGAAGGTTAAAGGTTTATGACCAAGAAGAAGGTTAAAAGATAATGACCATGAAGAAAATCAAACAAGAATGATCATGAAGAAGATCAAAGGAGATTGTCCCAGGAGAATGATCAATCTGTGTCACTAAAAGGAGTGAGTAAGAGTGTCCTATCCTGATAAAATGAGGGCTGCCATAAAAAAGGTTGAAGAAACCAGGAAAAAACGGCTGGAAGAGACCTATCCCATGCTGTCTCCCGAAGAAAAAAAAGAGCTGCTGGAAAATTTTCATCCTGACTACCGGGATGATGCTTTCCGGGAGCTAAAAGTAGGAGCCAATAAGGGAGAGAGTCTGCCCCATGAAGTAGTCGATGTTCTCGAGGCCAGGAGCATGATCGATCCTGACAGCTTTAACCTGGAAGTCGATAAGGAGGTTGATGTGCTGGTCATCGGGGGCGGAGGTGGCGGCTGTTCAGCTGCTCTGATAGCCGATGCTCTGGGGGCAGATGTGCTTCAGGTAACCAAGCTCCGGATGGGCGATGCCAATACCATGATGGCTCAGGGCGGTATTCAGATTGCCGATAAAGAAAATGATTCGCCAGCCCGGCATTTTCTGGATGTTATGGGCGGAGGAGGTTTTGCCAACAAAGCTGACCTGGTGAAGGCTCTGGTTATGGATGCCCCTGAAGTCGGGAAATGGCTGGAGGATCTGGGTTACATGTATGATAAGGAAGAGGATGGCCGGATGGTAACCCGCCACGGCGGGGGAACCTCCCGGAAAAGAATGCACTCGGCCCGGGATTACAGCGGAGCTGAAATCATGCGAACCCTCCGGGATGAGGTCCAGAACAGAGAGATACCCACCATAGAGTTTTTACCGGCGGTTGAGCTGCTGCTGACTGAAGAGGGCAGCTGCCAGGGAGCGGTGCTTTACGATCTGGAAACGGAAGAATTTATGGTGATCAGGGCAAAAACAGTGATTCTGGCCACCGGAGGTTTTGGGCGGATCCATGTTTCCGGTTTCCCCACCACCAATCATTATGGAGCGACAGCTGACGGTCTGGTAATGGCCTACCGGGCGGGAGCTAATCTGCTTTTTATGGACTCCACCCAGTTTCATCCCACCGGAGCGGCCTTTCCCGAGCAGATTGTTGGCCTGCTGATAACCGAAAAAGTGCGGGGGCTGGGAGCCCAGCTGGTTAATATTGAAGGCGAGCAGTTTGTCTATCCTCTGGAGACCAGGGATGCCGAAGCTTCAGCTATTATCAGAGAGTGCGAGGCCCGAAGCAGAGGAATAGAAACTCCTACAGGGATGAAGGGAGTCTGGCTGGATTCTCCCATGATTGATCAGATTCACGGCAAAGGAACCTTAAAAAAAGAGCTGCCGGCCATGTTCAGGCAGTTTGACCGCTTTGATATTGATATTACTAAAGACCCCATCCTGATTTATCCCACCCTGCATTATCAGAATGGCGGAGTGGAGATCGATGCCAGCTGTGAAACCCGGGTTAAGAACCTTTTTGTGGCTGGAGAAACTACTGGTGGAGTTCACGGTAAAAACAGGCTGATGGGCAATTCTCTGCTGGATGTGCTGGTTTTCGGCCGTCGAGCAGGACGGGCTGCTGCTGAAAGGGCTCTTGAGGTTAAGCCAGGGAAACTTTCCCTTGCTCACGTAAAAGATTATAACCGGATGCTGGAAGATGGAGGAGTAGAGACCGATCGGGTTTCACCGATGCTGCTTCCCGATTATTCTGCTGAAGGTTCTTTTTAAATAACTGCTGACTTTTCTGGAAAATCAATTTAGCTAAATTTTATACAACGGGATTCTTGCCAGGTCGGGGATAAAAATCTTTTATTTTAAATTTCCTGATTTTATCCGGGGCAATCAATCTTCCTGAAAAATGAGAGGAAGGAAATGAGGTGAGCAAAGAGTGAAAATATCAAGAGAACAGCTCAGAGATAACATTATCGTTAAGGTTGAGGAGATCAGCGGGGAAAAAATTTCGGCCTGCTATCAATGCGGTAAATGTTCGGCCGGCTGTCCCATGGCAAAAGAAATGGAGATTCTTCCCCATCAAATAATCCGTTATCTCCATCTGGGAGCCAGGGATAAGGCTCTTAATGCCAGAACCATCTGGCTCTGTGCTTCCTGCCATTCCTGTTCTTCCCGCTGTCCCCAGTCCTTTGATCTTTCCAATATGATGGAAGCGCTCAGAGTAATTACCCTGCGGGCCGGCAATCTCAAACTCCGACCCGAGGAGATTTGCGCTGAATTTTTAAAGAAAGCCCCCCAGCAGGCTTTCATCAGTGCCTTTCGCAAGTATTCCAATTAGCGGTTTCTGTGTCCCGGCAAGGCAGATTGAGGGCTGGCAGTTATCAGCCGGCAGAACATTTAAGTATAAGACAAAAAGTTTAATTGTAAATCAAAAAATTTATTAATAAGCAATAAGTTTTTAGCAAAAAACAGATAATATAAGTGGGAAGTAAAATATTTCGGCAGAAGGTAGAAGGATTAGCGAGAGAGGTCAGGCAGGATTCAGGCGAAAAAACAAAAAGAGAGGTGAGGAGAAAATTATGCGGCAGGTTGATGTCTCGACCATCAGAGATGAGGTGGCCCGTCTCAGTCAGGAGACCAAC
>PWFW01000208.1 GCA_003554225.1 Halanaerobiaceae bacterium
CCCTGGCTCGGCATACAACTATGGAGGTAGGTGGACCGGCCGATCTTTTCCTCCAGCCCCTGAATAAAAAAGCTCTGGCAGCTGCAATAAAAATATTGAAAGATCATCAATTACCCTTTATTTTGCTGGGGGGAGGAAGTAACGTAATCGCTGCTGACCGGGGAGTCCGGGGAGCAGTTATATCAACCCGAAATTTGCAGCAGACAAAGATCCAGGGCGAGCTGGCAACTGCCGAGGCCGGTATTCTCCTGTCAGATTTCTGCCACCGGCTGGCTGAAGCTGGCCTGAGCGGGCTGGAGTTTGCTGCCGGCATCCCGGGCACTCTGGGAGGCGCCATCTACATGAATGCCGGTGCCTATGGTGGTGAAATTAAAGACTGCCTGGAAACTGCTGAAATCCTTAACGCCGAAGGCCAGCTCCAGAGATTCCAGGCTTCAGAGTTAAAATTGAAATACCGCAGCAGCCTGCTGCAGCAGGAAGATTTGATCGCCCTATCGGCCAGTTTTAAACTTCGAAAACGTCCTGTCTCCGAGATCAGGGCGGAAATTCAGGAGCTGAAAGAAAGACGCTGGGCCAAACAACCCATGGAAAAACCCAGTGCCGGCAGCATCTTTAAAAGACCCCCCGGCAACTATGCCGGCAGGCTGATTGAAGAAGCCGGCCTTAAGGGCCACCGAATCGGCGGGGCTATGGTCTCCCCCAAACATGCTGGTTTTATTGTCAATATCGGCGAGGCAACAGCCCGGGATATTATTGAATTGATAATAGAGGTCAGGGAAAGGGTTTATCAGAAATTTGGGATCAGACTGGAAACGGAACCCCGGCTGATAGGAGAATTCGATAGCCTGCCCTTTTGAGCAGCTCTGCCAGAATCTGTTCTCCAGTTGATTGATTTCATCTTTTAGATATGCTCTAACTATTCTTTTTAATTAATTCCTCCTTGGAGCTTCGGGAGAGCTGTTTGATCCGATACTCTTCCTTAAGCGCCTGACTCCGCCCTTGGTGGTCCTGATAATAAACCAGTTTCACCGGAGCTCTGCCTCTAGTGTAGCGGGCACCCTGGCCGGTATTATGCTCCTTAATTCTCCGTTTAAGATTGGTGGTATAGCCGGTATAGAGGGTTCCATCCTGACATTTTACCAGATAGACATACTCACCCTTTTCCCCTGGTATTTTTCTGGCTGGAAAATTAGTCATGACAATAAAGCACTTACAGATTGGAACTGATCTTCATCAGATCCAGCAGATGCTGCTTTTCTTCCTTTATCAGCTGATTCAGCACCCTTTTGGTGTTTTCCTTATTATAGGGGAGCATCTCGGAATAGAAGAGGATGGAATCCTTCTCCGCCCTGATGGCCATCTCAATTACCTCCCTGGTCCCGGGAAAATTTCCTTCCACCTCTGCCTCAGCGGGAAAAACAGAAAACTCAACCAGAGAATCCAGATAGGCACTGACCTCTGCTTCATAGACATAGTCGGCCTCTTCACCGGTTTTCTCTCTAACCGCCTGCTCCAGTTTCTCAAATCTTTCATAGTGATCCTGCTCATCGCTGGCCAGTTTCAAAAATAGTTCCCTGACTTCCTGATCTTCAGTCCTATCAGCCTGAAACTGGTAAAATTCCCGACCCCTTTTTTCTATATCTTTAGCCATTTCCAGAACCTCAATTGAATTAAATCTTTCCTGCAGCATTTTTGCGATCATCCTTTCCTGTTAGCTTTAACTGCCATCAATCTATATTTCTTTATTATTAACTTAAATATTTCCACCCGATTTCCTGCTGGCACCACAGGCTCTTTTGTCAGCTCGATCCGGTTATAATCTTAATACACAATATATTGGGGGTATTGTTTACAAAACACCCTACATATTGTGCTTTTTCTTGCTGGAGCTATTTATTTTTTCAATATTATTTGATATAATAATTTTGCTGGAAGCTAAATATCTTCAAGCTAATCTAAACCACCAGAGTTAAACCCATAAATTAAAGGAGGATTACAATGAGTGGAGAGGTAGAATTAACCGATAATGCCCGTCAGATCCTTAAGTCCCGTTATCTTAAAAAAAATACTGAAGGTGAGCTGCTGGAAACACCACAGGAGATGTTTCAGAGAGTAGCAAAAAATATTGCCAGTGCCAGTGCCAGCTATGACGAATCCGAAGAGGAAGCAGCCCGGGAGTTTTATCAGGTGATGAGCAGTCTGGAATTTTTGCCCAACTCTCCCACCCTGATGAATGCCGATAATGACCTTCAGCAGCTGAGTGCCTGTTTTGTCCTGCCGGTTGAAGACAGCATGGAAGGGATCTTTGATGCCATTAAAAACTCCGCTCTGATTCACAAAAGCGGGGGAGGCACCGGTTTCAGCTTTTCCCGGCTGCGGCCCAAAAATGACCGGGTCAAGAGCACCGGAGGAGTGGCCAGCGGTCCGGTCTCCTTTATGAAAATATTTGATGAAGCTACCAATACAGTTAAACAGGGCGGCAAACGTCGGGGAGCCAACATGGGGGTCATGAGGGTTGATCATCCCGATATCAGGAATTTTATCACCTGCAAAGAAGACGAAAATATCCTGAACAATTTTAACATTTCTGTGGCACTCACCGAAGAGTTCATGACAGCTTTAAAAAATGAAGAAGATTATCCTCTGATAAACCCCCGCACCGGAGAAGAGACTGGCCGGGAAAGTGCCAGAGAAATTTTTAATTTAATTGTGAAAATGGCACATAAAAACGGCGAGCCGGGAATCATTTTTCTCGACAGAATAAATGCCGATAATCCCACCCCCGAACTGGGAGAGATTGAAAGCACCAATCCCTGTGGCGAACAGCCCCTGCTCCCCTTTGAGGCCTGCAATTTAGGCTCAATTAATCTCTCTAAAATGGTCAGAGGAGAGACCGGCCGGGCCGAGATAGACTTTGCTAAACTCAAAAAAACAGTCCAGATAGCTGTTCGCTTTCTGGATAATGTGATAGATATGAGTGAATTTCCCCTGCCTGAGATTACCGAAATGGTTCAGGGCAACCGCAAAATAGGTCTGGGGGTAATGGGTTACAGCGATATGCTGATAAAGATGGGGCTGGCCTATAACAGCCAGGAGGCTGTCCGGACTGCAGAAAAAGTCATGAAATTTATCCAGCAGGAAGCCCGGGAGGAATCTCACCGTCTGGCAAAAAGACGGGGTCCCTTTCCCAATTACCCTGAGAGCATCTATGACAGACCTTACCGCAACGCTACTACCACCACCATCGCTCCCACCGGCTCTATCAGCATCATCGCCGGAACCAGCAGCGGAATAGAGCCCCTCTTTGCCCTATCCTATGAAAGAAATGTTCTGGATGATACTCTGCTCGAAGTTCATCCTATCTTTGCCGAGCTGGGAGAAAAGCGAGGTTTCCTGACCCGGGAATTACTGGAGAAAATCTCAGGGGAAAGTTCAATTCAGAATATAGAAGAAATCCCCCGGGATATCAGAGATATTTTTGTCACCTCCCATGATATCAAACCGGAATGGCATATTAAAACCCAGGCAGCCTTTCAAAAATATGTAGATAATGCCGTAAGCAAAACTGTCAACTTCCCCAACGAAGCCGATGAAGAGGATGTCCGGGAGGTTTATGAACTGGCCTATGAGCTGGGCTGCAAAGGAGTTACTATCTACCGCGATGGCAGCCGTTCCCGTCAGGTTCTGACAACCGACAGCAGCAAAGAGAAGAAATCCCGGCAGGGTATAACCAAACGACCCCGCCCCACAGTTACAGTGGGTACCACAGAAAAAACTCTGATAGGCTGCGGCAAATTATATATCACCATTAATTCTGATCAGGAGGGAATCTGTGAAGTCTTCACCACTACAGGTAAAGGAGGAGGCTGCCATGCTCAATCTGAAGCAATCAGCCGGCTGGCCTCGCTCGTATTAAGAAGTGGAATAGCGATTGAAGAGGTCACCAGTCAGCTCAAGGGAATCAGATGTGAGGCAGCTATGATCCGCAGTGAAGTCAAAAATCTCTCCTGTCCCGATGCCATCGGTCGGGCTCTGGAAGTTTTTCAGGAAAATAGTGAGAACGGCAGAATTGATGCTGCCAGAATTCAGCATGAATCCGAAGTGGTTAAGAAAAAAGCCCTCCAGGCCGCCCGGGGTCTTGAGATCAATAACCCCGGGACAACCGGCGAGCTGAGAACCTGTCCTGAATGCAGCCAGGCTCTGGAAAGCGATGGAGGCTGCGTTGTCTGCCGCAGCTGCGGTTGGTCCCGCTGCGGTTAGTGTTCAGGCTGATAAAACTTAAGCCAGTTTTACCGGTAGAACAAAGCTTCTTAAAGTTCTATCCAGCCCCGGGCGGCCATTGCTTCGGTCAGACGGTTAATCGCCACCATGTAGGCGGCCGTCCGGAATGTAACTCCCCGTTCTTCAGCCATCTCATTGGTCCTGTTAAAGGCGCTGACCATGACTTTTTCCAGTTTCTGATCGACTTCTTCTCTATCCCAGTAGTAGTTATAGAGGTTCTGGACCCATTCAAAATAGGAGACCGTAACCCCTCCGGAGTTGGCTAGAATATCGGGAATAACCAGGGTGCCTTTTTTATTTAAAACCCGATCAGCTTCAGGAGTGGTCGGACCGTTAGCAGCCTCAACAACCATTTTAGCATTGATATTGTTAGCATTGTCTTTATTTATTTGATTTTCCAGGGCAGCCGGAACCAGAATATCGCATTCTAGAGTCAGCAGTTCCTCGTAGTTGATATTTTCCTTGCTGCCGGGGTAACCTTTGAGATGGCCATGTTCTTTCATGTAATCCTTGAGTTTTTCCGGATTCAGCCCATCAGGATTATAAGCGCCGCTGTTGACCTCTTTAACAGCAATTATCTTGCAGCCCAGCTCATCCAGAAATATTCCGCTAAAGCTCCCGGCATTACCATAACCCTGAATAACAACAGTGGCCCCTTCCAGATCCAGGCCGATTTTTTTAGCCCCTTCCCTGGTGGCATACATCAGGCCCCGGGCTGTAGCCGAATCCCGACCGTAGGAACCTCCCAGTATTCTTGGTTTACCGGTCACCAGTCCGGGAGAATAGACACCTTTTATTTTCGAAAATTCATCCATAAACCAGCTCATAACCTGGGCATCGGTATAAACATCCGGCGCAGGTATGTCCCTATTCGGTCCTATAATCGGTTCAATGGCCTGGATAAAGCGCCGGGAAAGTTTTTCCAGCTCGGATTTGCTCATCTCCTTGGGATTGCAGAGAACTCCTCCCTTGGCACCACCGTAGGGAATTCCCACCAGAGCACATTTGAAGGTCATCCAGGCAGCCAGAGCCTCGACCTCCTCCATTTCCACCTGGGGGTGAAACCTGATTCCTCCCTTGGTCGGGCCCAGCACATCGTTATGCTGACAGCGAAAGCCTTTAAATACTCTTATACCACCATCATCCATCCGCACCGGAATTGAAACAGTTAGAGTGCGCATCGGCTCCTTCAGCAGGGCTCTGACCTGGGGATCCAGGTTTAATTCTGCTGCTGCCTCTTCCAGCTGAGATAAAACCACCTCATAAATTTTAAAATTTTTATCCTTGGACATTTTTTCTCCCCCCTGTGACGATAATCCTCTCAAATCCTTCATTGGAATAAATTAAGAAACACAATTATCCTCCGCATCATTATCTGGTCTAAAACCTCAATCAAATAGCTAATGATCGGGCTGACACAACTCTGCCAGCACACCTCTGGTGCTGGCGGGATGAATAAATATAATTTTTTTATTGCCTGCCCCCGCAGCAGGTTCCTCACCGATAAACCTGACTCCGGCCTCTTTCATTTCCTTCATCCTGGTTTCGAGATCTTCCACCTCAACGGCTATATGGTGAACCCCTTCACCTCGTTTCTCCAGATGGCGGGCAATCGGGCTATCTTCATTCAGAGGCTCCAGCAGCTCTATCTTGCTTTCACCTATTTCCAGAAAAGCAACTTTAACTCCCTGATCCCTCACCTCCTCCTCTCCCTGGTAATCTAATCCCAGAGCATCCCGATAAAATTTCAAACCTTCAGTCAGGCTTTTAACAGCAATCCCTATGTGATCAATTTTCATGCTTACCCTGCTCCTTATTAAAAGATTTCAACAGCTGTTCAACTGCAGTGTAGGGGTCAGTCTTCCTGGCTGAAATCCCGGCAAGTATCTCCTGAAATGCTGAACTTTCCAGGAGAGGATCAATATAATGATTCCTTAAAAATTCTTCCATCAGATGCACAACATGATTGCGGATAACCCTGCTGTGGTTATATCTCTCCTTCCGGCTCCGGGATAAAAAATCTCTATGCTGCATAACAGCTCTTCTAAGTTCTTCGATACCCTCACCTTCGGTGCCTACGGTTTTCACAATCGGCACCTCCCAGTTTGAGTTGTCGCTGGAATGATTCTCGCTATCATTCATCTCCAGCATCTGCTTGAGAATCAGCTCCATCCGACTGGCTGTGGGCTGGTCGGCTTTATTGAGGACAAAGATATCCCCGGCCTCCATCAGACCGGCTTTAAAGGTCTGAATTTCATCTCCAGCCTCGGGAACTGTCACCACCAGTGTAGTATCAGCCAGCCTGACAATATCAATTTCATTCTGACCTCCCCCCACTGTTTCAATAACAACTTTTTGATAACCGGCAGCTGACAGCACCACCACTGTATCAAAAATAGCAGGATTTAGCCCCCCCAGATATCCCCGGGTAGCCATGCTGCGGATAAAAACATTCTTTTCCGTGCTGATCTTTCCCATCCGAATCCGATCCCCCAGAAGAGCTCCCCCACTGAACTCACTGCTGGGGTCGATAGCGATAACTGCTACCTTTTCCTCCTCAGCAGTCCAGGAAAGAACAAGTTTCTCCACCAGAGTGCTCTTACCGCTGCCCGGCGGTCCTGTTATCCCTACCAGATAGGCCAGCTCTGTACTTCGATAAAGCTCCTTCAGCAGGGGAAAAACCTGCTGGCGCTGGTTTTCTACCTGAGAGATGACCCGGGCAATTATCCTTTCATCTCCAGAACGGACCCCCTCAGCAGAGATTTCCATGATCATTCATCCATTTCCTGCCGGATAAAATCTACAATTTTAGCTATAGATGTTCCCGGTTTGAATATCTCTCTAATTCCGATATCCTTTAGCTTCTGATGGTCATCATCGGGAATCGTCCCTCCGGCCAGAACCAGAACATCATTTCTGCCGGACTCAGTTAATTTATCCATAATTACCGGAAAAAGCTCTCCATGGGCCCCTGAGAGAATGCTTAAACCGATTACATCGACATCTTCCTGAACAGCTGCCTTAACTATCTGCTCCGGGGTCTGCCGCAGTCCGGTATAGACAACTTCCATGCCGGCCTCCTTTAAACCCCGAGCAATTACCTTCGCTCCTCTATCGTGACCGTCCAGTCCAGGTTTGGCAATCAATACTTTAATGTTGTCTTGACTCATTCCACATCAGCCTCCAGCATACAGGTTTTATTAAAAATGGTGGGCCTGATATTCACCAAATTCTTCCCGCAGCACCCCGCAGATTTCCCCGACGCTTACATAATCCCTAACAGCCTCCAGGATTGGATACATAAGATTTTCCTCCTGCTGGGCAGCAGCCCTGATGGCCTCAAGATGTTCCGCCACCCGGCGGTCATCCCGATGGGAACGAACCTCCTCCAGGCCCCGGAGCTGAGATTTCTCCAGCTCGGGATCTACTTTGAGAATATCTTCAATCTCTCTATCTTCTTCCTGATATTTGTTAACTCCCACCACAATTTCTCTTTCCTCTTCAATATCTCTCTGCATCTCATAGGCTGTCTCCTGGATCTCCCGCTGGACAAAACCTGCTTTAATAGCTTCAGCCATTCCGCCCAGTTCCTCAACCTTTTCCAGATAATCCCGGGCTCTTGCCACCAGTTCCTCTGTCAGCTTTTCGATTAAGTATGATCCGCCCAGAGGATCTATCACATCGGCTATCCCGGTTTCTTCAGCCAGAACCTGCTGGGTCCTCAGAGCTATTTTTACTGATTTTTCTGTGGGCAGACCGAGAGCCTCGTCAAAGGAGTTGGTGTGCAGCGACTGAGTTCCTCCCAGAGCAGCTGCCAGGGCCTGATAAGCTACCCTGATAATATTGTTCTCCGGCTGCTGGGCGGTCAAAGCTGCTCCGGCAGTCTGGGTGTGAAAGCGCAGCATGCAGGATTTCTCCTTTTGAGCCTGAAAGCGGTCCCTCATAATCTCTGCCCAGAGCCGACGAGCAGCACGAAATTTAGCTATCTCTTCAAAAAAGTTCATCTGGGCATTGAAAAAGAAGGAAAGTCGGGGAGCAAAGTCATCAACCTCCAGTCCGATATTCAGGGCTGATTTGACATATTCAATTCCATTGGCCAGGGTAAAGGCCAGCTCCTGAACAGCATCGGAGCCTGCCTCCCTGATATGATAGCCGCTGATACTGATCGAGTTCCAGCGGGGCAGCTCCTGAGAACAGAACTCAAAAATATCGGTCACAAGTTTTAGTGAAGGCTCCGGTGGAAAAATATAGGTCCCCCGGGCAATATATTCCTTTAAAATATCATTCTGAACCGTGCCGGCCAGGCTTTTTCTCTCCACTCCCTGCTTTTCAGCCACCGCAACATACATGGCCAGCAGCACGGCAGCAGGAGAGTTGATAGTCATTGAAGTGCTGACCCTCTCTAAGGGAATCTGGTCAAATAATGTCTCCATATCAGCCAGAGTGTCAACGGCTACCCCTACCCGTCCCACTTCCCCTCGAGCTAGATCATGGTCTGAATCATAGCCAATCTGGGTGGGCAGATCAAAGGCCACGCTGAGTCCCGTCTGACCCTGATCCAGCAGGTAGCGGTAGCGCTTGTTGGTCTCCCGGGCTGTGCCGAAACCGGCATACTGCCGCATCGTCCAGAGCCGGCTGCGATACATGGTAGGGTAAACCCCCCGGGTAAAGGGCTGCTGACCGGGAAAATTTAATTTATCCAGATAATCTATCTCTTCAGTATCCAGAGGTGTATAGAGAGCCTTAAGTTCAATGTCTGAAGCCGTGCTGAATTCCTCCTGGCGGCTGCCAAAATTGTCGACTGTCGGCTTCAGCTGATCTTCTAGCCAGTTCTGATAATAATCTCTCAGCTCATCCATCTTTACCAGCCTCCTCCTGCAGTTGATAATTTCCTCCTGACACTTTACTGTTAAACTCGAGCAGACAGCAGCTGCTGTCCGGTACGAAAGGCTGCTAGATTTTTCTCTTCGGTACCCTCGGGCACCCTTTTCTCTATAGCCTGTTCCAGGCAGTCAGAATCAATCTCAGGCAGAAAGTGGTCAACAGCACCCAGAGCCACCATATTGGCAGTTACTTCCAATCCGATCTCATCCCGGGCCTTTGCTATTATTGGAAGAGAATAAAATTCAACACCTTCAGGCGGGCTATAATCTTCGCCAGCAAAGGAATCATCGGCTATTACTACTCCTCCTGCTGCCACCTCCTGGCCATATTTATTTAAACTTTCGGCTGTCAGACATACCAGGATATCAGCTTTAACCACCTTGGGGTAATCAATCGGTTCCCGGCTAACTATTACCTCAGCCCGGGTGGCTCCTCCCCGGGATTCCGGACCGTAGGACTGAGTCTGGACGACATAGAGTTCCGGATCAAAGAGGCTGGATTCAGCCAGAATTATTCCAGCCAGAATCATGCCCTGGCCGCCGGCGCCGCTCAATCTAATTTCCTTTCTTTTCATCAGTTCTCACTCCCCCGGGCAGAGGCAATAACCTTTTCATATCTTTCAGTATATTCCTCTCTTTTATCCTGGTAGAGGATTCCAGAGGGAATTTTGTCCTGCCTCTCCTCTGCCGCTAAAGACTCATATTTCGTCTGGTTTATGATATGCTCCTTCTGCCAGTTCAGCATATCTCGAGCTCCTCCCAGTTTGTTGCGCCGGCCATAGTTGACCGGACACTGGGTAATAGCTTCAATAAAGGTCAGTCCCCGGTGAGCAAACCCTTTCTCAAATATTTTAATAAGCTGGCGGGGCTGCTGGGCAGCCCCTCGAGCCACGAAGGTAGCTCCTGCCGAACGAGTTAGTTCACAGAGATCAAAATTTTGATCAATATTACCATAGGGAGCTGTGGTAGCCGTTGCTCCCGTGGGAGTCATGGGAGAAAACTGACCGGCAGTCATGCCGTAAATGCTGTTATTAAACAAAACCACCTTGATATCGATGTTGCGCCGGCAGGCATGGATTAAATGATTTCCACCGATGGCAGCTCCATCACCATCGCCGGTTACTACGATCACGGTAAGTTCGGGATTGGCCATCTTAATGCCGGTGGCAAAGGTTAGTGCCCGTCCATGGGTCACATGCAGGGTGTCAAAATCCAGGTAGCCGGTAGCCCGGCCCGAGCAGCCGATGCCGGAAACCACCACTGTTTTATCCTGGTCCAGCCTGCTGCGAGCAAAACCTCTCAACATATTGGCCATGATGGTGCCATGACCACAGCCCGGGCACCAGATGTGGGGCAATTTGTCCTGTCTCAAGTAACGGTTTATATCTTCAGCCATTGTCAGCTAACCTCCTTTATTTTATCCAGAATCTCGTCCGGAGGAATAATTGTACCGTCATATCTGTGAATTCCCGAAATTCCGGCCTGGCCGCAGGCAGCTCTCTCTACTTCACCGATCAGCTGCCCCCTGTTAAGTTCGGGAACAACTATCTCTTTAACTCTATCAGCCAGTCTGGCTACATAATCTTCAGCAAAGGGCCAGACAGTCATAAGTTTAACCCAGCCGGCCTTTAAACCCTCCTGGCGTGCCCTGGTCACAGCGCTGATAGCCGAGCGGGCGGTTGAGCCGTAGGAGAGCACCACAACCTCTTCATCACCCTTAAGATCATCTTCCAGCAGAATGATATCGTCAAGATTCTCGTCTATTTTGGCCATCAGCCGATCCATCAGCAGGCGGGCATCCTCGCTTTTCCCCCGGGGGAAGCCCGTCTTATCATGAAAGAGACCGGTAGAATGATAGCGAAAACCCTGGCCATAATCCGGCATAGGGGGAATGTGATCCTCGGTTTCCT
The DNA here is from genome assembly GCA_003554225.1 of Halanaerobiaceae bacterium. Taxonomy (GTDB): domain Bacteria; phylum Bacillota; class Halanaerobiia; order Halanaerobiales; family Halarsenatibacteraceae; genus T1SED10-84. The sequence continues at coordinate 11,075 of PWFW01000208.1, forward strand.
GGTAGGGATTAAACTCCTCTCTGTCTTCCGGGCGAGGACGTTTGCGCTCCACTATTTCAACCTCTGCAGCCGAGGGAATCCTTACCTTCTCACGCATATGCCCCACAATTTCATCCAGCAGCAGAATTACAGGAATGCGGTATTTTTCTGCCATATTAAAGGATTTTATAGTTAAATCAATGGTCTCTTTAACTGTAGAGGGACTGAGAGCAATAATGGGATGATCTCCATGAGTCCCCCAGCGGGCCTGCATCACATCACCCTGAGAGGGTGATGTCGGCAGACCGGTAGAGGGCCCTACCCTCTGGACATTAACCACCACACAGGGGGCTTCCACCATGATGCCCAGTCCGAGATTTTCCTGTTTCAGGGAAAATCCGGGTCCGCTGGTGGCTGTTATCGCCTTCTCCCCGGCCAGAGAGGCACCGATCACACAACCCATACTGGCTATCTCATCCTCCATCTGAATAAATTTCCCACCCAGTGCCGGCAGTTTCTCGGCAAAACCTTCAGCTATTTCCGAAGCGGGTGTGATGGGATAACCGGCAAAAAAACTTGCCCCTGCTACCAATCCTCCTTCAACCACCGCTTCATCGCCCTGCAGCAGCATAATTCGGGCTTGATTCTCTTTGATTTTATCTCCAGCTTTATTCTTCATTTTCATCCACCACCTTTAAAACAAAATCCGGGCAGCTCAACTCGCAGTTTTCGCAGCCCACACAGTTTTCCGGATAGACAATTTTTATCCGATCCTGTCCCAGCTCCAGCACTTCCACCGGGCAGACTTCGATACAGATTCCGCAGGTCTTGCACCAGTCAGGTTTGACAAGTTTAACCCTGCCTTTTTTGGCCACCAATATCAGCTCCCTTGAATTGCTGTCAATTCTTCCTTGAAAATTTGATAAATAAAAAATGCTTGATATCGCCTGTTTAATTCTATATAACTTCCAAAAACCCTTTAAAAAATCCGAAAAAAAGGCCGGCTTCTTCAGCCGGCCGGAGAAATTTATTTTTCTTCCATGTGGGGATAGCGGTAATCCCGGGGTGGAACCAGGTTTTCCTTGATCGTCCGGGGAGAGAGCCAGCGGAGCAGGTTAAGCTTACTGCCAGCCTTATCATTGGTCCCGGAAGCCCGGGCTCCTCCAAAGGGCTGTCTGCCCACCACCGCCCCGGTAGGTTTGTCATTGATATAGAAGTTGCCGGCGGCCTGGGTCAGTATCTCCCGGGCCAGGCTGACTGCCTTCCGATCCCTGGCAAAAATTGATCCGGTCAGACCATAGGGAGAAGTCTCATCACAGAGCTTTAAGGTCTCCTGGTATTCTTCCTCAGGATAGAGATATACAGTCAGCACAGGTCCAAAAATTTCCTCCTCCATGGTTTTAAAACCGGGATCCTCCGTCAGTATGACTGTAGGCTCAATAAAATAGCCCTGGGAATCATTGTAACTGCCTCCAGAGATTATCCTGGCATCTTCAGCCTGACGGGCATAGTCGATATAGGAGGTTATACTGGCAAAGGCCGGGGCATCGATAACAGCATTGACAAAATTGGCGAAGTCATCAACCGGCCCCATTTTAATGCTGGCGATCTCTTCCAGAAAATCCTCCCGGAGCTCCTCCCAGAGATTTTTCGGAATATAGGTTCGGGAGGCAGCCGAACATTTCTGGCCCTGATACTGATAGGCCCCCCGGATCAGTGCAGTTTTGAGGGCTTCAGGATCAGCAGATTCATGAGCAAAGATAAAGTCCTTGCCGCCGGTCTCTCCTACTATCCGGGGATAGCTCTGGTAGTGATCGATATTTTCTCCCACAGTCTGCCACATCTCTCTAAAGGTCTCGGTTGAGCCGGTAAAATGTATTCCGGCCAGCCGGGGATCCTGCATAACCTGGGGGCCAATTTTACTGCCTGAGCCGGGAATAAAATTGATCACCCCTGCTGGCAGCCCGGCTTCCTGGTAAAGCTTCATCAGATAGTAATTGGAAAATACCGCGGTAGAGGCAGGTTTCCAGAGCACTGTATTGCCGCAGACAGCTGGAGCACCGGGCAAATTGCCGGCTATTGAAGTGAAGTTAAAGGGCGGAACGGCAAAAACAAAACCCTCCAGCGGACGATATTCCAGTTTATTGATCTCCTGCGTGGTGGAAGCCGGCTGCTCCTGATAGATCTGAGAAAGATAATAATTATTAAAGCGGAAAAAATCAATTAACTCACAGGCAGCATCGATCTCAGCCTGATAGATGTTCTTGCTCTGCCCCAGCATGGTAGCAGCATTTAGGGTAGCCCTCCAGGAATCGGAGAGCAGACAGGCCGCCCTTTCAAAGATAGCCACCCGATCTTCCCAGGACATGGCAGCCCAATCCTTCCGGGCTTCAAGAGCTGCTTCAATTGCATTTTCAACTTCCTCAGGTCCGGCCCGGTGATATCGGGCCAGGAGAATGCTGTGGTCATGAGGGCAGCGGATTTCTCCCAGATTATCGGTTTTGACCTCTTCACCTCCGATAACCAGAGGAATTTCAATAGTCTTTTCCTGCATCTCCTGCAGTTTCTGTTTAACAGTTCTTCTTTCCGGACTGCCTGGACGGTATTCCAGAATAGGCTCATTTTCAGGTCTCTCAAGTTTAAATATTCGATTGCGACCCAAAGCTAATCACCCCTAATAATATTTTTAATATCCTAACTTATCTATCTTCACTGGAGCTAATAAAGTAACTGTAAAACATAAGGAAACAAGCTTCTTATAAAATAATAGTTTCTTGCTAGTAATGACCGGATAATTAATAGCCCGCAGTTTAAACTACTGAAGGCTCAAGAATCAAATCCCCCCGTTCAAAGCGTTCCGGATCAAGTTTAATTTCAAGGCTTGGCTCCTCGCCGGCGATCATTTCAGCCAGCAGCACTCCTGTCATGGGAGCTATCATGAAACCATGACCGCTGAAACCGATAGCCATAAAAAAACCAGGAACCTCCCGGGACTCAGCAATTATCGGCTGGCGGTCAGGGGTTATATTATAAAGTCCGGCCCACTGTCTGATAACTCTGATATGCTTCAAGGGAGGCAGCAGACTGGTGGCTTTCCGGGTCATCTCCTCCAGGAAATGCCAGCTGGAGTTGATGTTGTAACTCTCCGGCTCTTCAGGATCACCATAACCCATTAGAAAGGGTCCCTCTGGGGTCTGCTGACAGTAGATATTATAGGAAAAGGACATGACCATCGGTCCCTGCAGGGGAGCAACCTTTTCGGTTACCAAGATTTCATGACGTTCGGACTTAACCGGCAGATCAAGCCCGACCATCTCACCGATCTGCTGGGAATAACCTCCGGCAGCATTGACGACTCTGTCGGTTTTAATCAGGCCCTGATCAGTTCTAACTCCAGTGATTGAGTCACCAGAGACTTCAACATCCAGAGCCTCGGTATAGGTATAGATATCAACTCCCAGTCTGCGGGCAGCGTTGGCGTAAGCTTCTGTCACCAGAAAGGGATTTACATGACCATCGGTGGGGCAGAAGGCTCCCCCGACAATGCCCTCAAGATTAAGGTGGGGTACAATATCCTTGGCTTCCCGGGGAGTAACTTCCCGGGAGGGGATATCAAATTTACTCTGGACTTTAAGGTTTTTTCTGAACTGTTCCATTTCCCTATCGGAAAAGGCCAACAGCAGATAGCCCTTCTGCTTTAACTCAATATCCCTTTTGGTCTCCAGCATTTCATTCATGTTTTCAAAGATATCCATGCTATTTCGGGCCAGAGCACAATTCATCTCCGTGCCCCACTGCTGTCTGATCCCTGCACCACAGCGGCTGGTAGCACCGCTGCCCAGATAAGCTCTTTCTAAAAGCACTACATCCTTAATCCCCAGACGGGCCAGATTATAGGCCACCGCCAGACCGACCACTCCTCCCCCAATTATAACAACATCTGCTTTATTTTTCACCGACATCACCTGCCAGTTCACCCATCTTAATACCTTCCAGCGGGGGTCTGTTCGTCGGCATCTTAATATCCTCCCGGCCGCAGCCTTTCTTCCGGGCCAGTATTATATCAATCAGCTGCAGGCAGGTGCTGCCCCGGCAGGGACCCATCCCCAGCCGGCAGATTCTTTTAATTTCTTCAATAGTGGTATAGCCTTCAGCTATCACTTCTTCAACCTCAGCCAGTGTTAAATCTTCACACCGACAGATAATAGTATTTTGGGGATCCATACTAATCCTCCATTCTTTTAAAATTGCGAACAATCAGAACCTGTTCCTTGGGAACCGCCAGCCAGATCACCGCAGTTCTGTCCTGTTTCTCTGCATATTGTACCCGTTCTACCCGGGCTTCTCCTGCCACCTCTCCGCCTCGATCCAGTGCCAGAACTATCTCACCTTCCTCCGGCAGCGGAGAATATTCATAGGGAATCCGAACAACCCCTTCCTCTTCACTATAATTATAATCCAGGACAAAGATGGCCAGGCCAGGACAGTTGGTAATACACTGACCGCAGCCGGTGCACTTTTCAAAATCCAGTTCCGGCAGGTCATTAATATCTTGAAATTCTGCAATAGCTTCCAGTGGACAGCTGTAATAGCAGGGATCGCAGGGTATTTCAGTAAAGCATTCAAAAACTGCTACCGGCCCCTGCTCCAGTCTCTCCCGAGAAGGGAGCTTCTCTTCAATTTTTCCAGCTTCGGGTATACCGGTCTCTTCCAGCATTTTGATTCCTCCTGACTCGGGCAAGTCCCCTTCTGATATGTTCTCCGACCGGACCTCTTCTTAGGTCCGCCAGTTTCTCCTTGATCTCTCTTCGTTCCTGAGCGATGGCAGAATTTCCCGGAAATATCTCACCAGCAGCACTGGCAGCAGCCAGCTCTCCTTCCAGAATGGCAGCGGTTGCTTCCTCAATACCGGCAGAATCTCCAGCTATATAGACCCGGGAATTGCTGGTCTGAAGATTTTCATCCCGAACCGGAACATCCCCTCCCAGTTCAGCCACATAGGCCATCTGACAGCCAGCCTGAATGGCCAGATCTACCTTGGGAGTCAAGCCCACAGCCAGACAAATAGTATCGATTTCCATTTCCTGCTCGGTGCCGGGAACAGGCTGCCAGTTCTCATTAAGCTTTTGAATAACAGCTGATTCGACCTCTTCATCTCCCCGGGCTTCCTTAATAGTATGATAGGTCAAGATCGGGATGCCGGCCCGGCGGATCTTGGAGGCATGGACAGCATAGCCTCCTATTATGCCGGTGGCTTCAATAACTGCTTCCACTTCAATACCTGCCTGAAGCAGCTGATAGGCTACTATCAGCCCGATATTTCCAGCTCCGATCATCAAAATTTTTTCTCCAGGAATAATACCGTACTGGTTCATTAAAGTTTGAACAGCCCCGGCTCCATAAATTCCAGGAAGATCATTATTGGGGAAACTCAGCATTTTTTCAGAAGCCCCGGTGGCCAGTATTGTTTTCTCCGGCTTTAGCTTAAAAAATTTACCCCGGTAGGAGTAACCCAGAACATCATCTTCATAATAACCCTGAGCCACCGCCCCCTTCAATGCTTGAATTTCCGGCTGATCCTCGAGCTTATCTTTAAATATTTCAGCAATATCTATACCCCGGATTCCGGCAAACTGCTTGTGAGACCCAAAAAATTGATGGGTCTGCTTAACCAGCTGCCCTCCAAGAAAATTGTCTCTTTCCAGGAGATATATCTCCTTAAGCCCCAGTTCCCGGGCTTTCAGGGCAGCTGCCAGCCCGGCCGGCCCACCGCCAACAATGGCGAGTTCACACTTTTCCACTTAAATCACCCTTCCCCTGCTGTTCCTCTACAACCATTCCCTCTTCGACCTCGACCACACAGGTCTTAACATTCGGTTCTCCATCCACCACCATCAGACAGGAAGAGCAGTTTCCGATAGCACAAAAAAAGCCCCGGGGTCTCTGGTGCTTTTGGCTGCTGGTCAATTTTCTAATGCCTGCTGCATGCAGAGCCGAAGCAATCGTCTCTCCGGGATAGGCCGATATACTTTTGCCGTTGTAGCTGAAGGTTATCTTCTCACCACGCTTAAAATCCAGAATTGGATGATCTTTAATCCGCATTATTATCCCCCTTTGCCGGCAGTTTCAAAAATTGCAGGCTGTCAGTTTCACAGTAAATACTTTAACTGGTTTATTCTTGCTAAGATTTTAAATATTTTCAGTCCTGCCAGCCCTGCTCCAGTTAAAAGTTAAAAAATCGGAATTTATTGCAGCATACCTATTTCAGCTATTACAGCTTAAATAAAGGGCTTTGCATCTGTTTAATATATTTCTCTTTGCAGGCTCTATTTCCTGCTCAGAAATCAGGATTCTTTCCGATTATTTTTAAATTTACCAGAAGCATCATTTTTAATAATAAAGGAGCAGTATCCCAGAGAAAAATCTTAGGATACTGCCCCTGAATGTACTTTTATTTCTTTTTGGGGTCCATGCCCCTGATCAACCAGCTTAAAACTCCAATATAAAGCCCATAAAATATAATTACCCAGATTACAGTTGTAATATCCATTATATCATCCCCTTATTCCTTATGACTTTCTTCCGGGGGAGACATTCTGCCCCGGCGTAATTTCTTCGCCAGAAAATCATTTAAGAAATACATAATCACTGCCAGAATACCCCACTGAAATATCATGGTACCGGTACTGAAAATCTCAAAGGGATGCCACCAGTCATCGGGGTACCATTCAATTGACTGCATCACCCACCAGCCGAAGATAAAGACAAACATAACCGGGAAAAGCCGGATGCAGTAACTCCACCACTTGCCAATATGAATATCGCTGATCTCATTAACCTCAGCCCGGGCCTTTTCCACCCCGTACTTCATTATGGCAATGGCTACCAGAAGCCCGCTGATCAGGAGACCAACTCCCCAGACCCAGTCCTGATTATCGAGAAAATCGATCCAGATAGCCGAGGGAATGCCCATGATGAAAATTATCAGGCCGGCCAGCAGAGCAGCCTGCTTGCGCTTAAGTCCGGTATCAATCAGGTTGGTAGCTCCCAGCTCAATCATAGCTGTCAGGGAAGATACAGCAGCTACAGACAGAGCCAGGAAAAAGAGCGGTGAGATTATAACTCCTCCCGGCATTTCCACCAGCAGCTCAACAATATAGATAAAGGTCAGCCCGATATTGCCTGCTTCCAGAATAGCTTCACCCTCTGCAATCGACGGCGACATGGAAAATACGGTGATCAGGATGGCAGTACCGGCTAAAAAGCCGGCCAGAACATCGGCAAAGGCTATGATGCTGCTGTTTCTGCCAATATCTTCTTCTTCTCTGGAGTAAACAGCATAGACCATCAAAAGACCCCAGCCGGCACCGGTGGACCAGGCCGCCTGAGTAAAGGCTTCCAGCCAGACCCGTCCACTTAAAAGCTCTCCCCATTCCGGGACAAAAAGGTAACTCAAGCCGACCAGAGCATCGGGTAAGAAGAGGGCTCTGACAGCCAGGATGGCCAGTAAAACAAAAAGTGAAGGCAACAAAATATTGATTACCTTCTCAATTCCACCCTTAATGCCCCGGTAGATTATCGCCACAGTAATCAGAGTGGCTAGAAAATGAAAGAGCACAGTCTGCCCAGGGCTGGCAATAAAACCCTCCCAGAGAACCTCCCCTTCAACACCAGGAGAAATTGCTCCCGATATGCTGAAGATAAAGTAGCGCAACGACCAGCCAGCTACCACTGCATAATAAAAGGCTATACCCAAAGAACAGAAGGCCAGCCAGCCTCCCATCCAGGTATAATCCTTGCCAACAAAATCTCTAAAAGCTGCTATGTTACCCACTCTGGTTTTTCTGCCGATTAGAAATTCTGCTATTAACAGGGGAATTGCCCAGACTATCACTGCCACGGTTAGAGCAAAAAGAAAGGTTCCTCCCCCCCACATACCTGCTATCCGGGGAAAGCGCCAGATATTACCTGTACCAACAGCCATGCCGATTGAAGCTGCAATTATGGCAAACCTGGTGGTAAACTCATCATTATTATTCTGCATTTACTAATCTCCCTCCTCACAAGTTATCCAGCAATTCGCACAATAAAAAATCTGATCAAAGTAAAATAATTATGTCAGGTATTAATTTTCTCACATTAATCAACCCGGACCAGGCACAATAACTTCCAGCAAATGCCGAGAGTTAACAGGATAGTTAAAGCTTATCAATCACATCCAGCCAATTAAACCTGCTACCCACCTCCTTCCCTATATAGTAACTTTCTCCGCTCAGCTCAAAAAGCTCAAAACTGGTCTTCTCTGTGAACAGAATGAAGGAATTACCTGCTATATTATTCTGGATCTTCTCTCAAACTCCTTCATTTTTTTACAGATTGTCAATAAAGCTTTTAGAATGGGATTTACTAAAAATTTATAGCAATTATTGCTAAGCGGCTATTCTTCTATTAAAGGAACAAATCTAACGGCCTCCAGCTTTTTCCGGGAAAATTCATCACTGCTTACCCGGGTAATCAGCACCAGCCGTTGAAAAAGCCCATCTCCCAGGGGAAGTATTATCCTGCCGCCGATTTTAAGCTGCTCTTTAAGTTCCTCCGGCACCCTGGTGGCAGCAGCACTGACCAGAATCCCGGCAAAGGGTGCCTTCTCCGGCCAGCCCCGGGAACCATCTCCAGCCCTGATTTCAATTTTATCATATCCCAGTTGCTTTAAGGTCTGCCGGCTTCTCTCTGCCAGCGCTGCTTTCCTTTCAATCCCATAAACCTCTTCCGTCAGCTCAGCCAGAAGGGCCAGAACATAGCCGCAGCCGCTGCCAACCTCCAGCACTTTATCATCCGGAGCAATTTCAAGTTTATCCAGCATATAGGCCACAATATAGGGCTGGCTGATTGTCTGCCCCTCCCCGATAGGGAGAGGCCGGTCCTGATAGGCCGACTTTTTCAGCTCTTCACTCACAAAGGGCTCCCTGGGGACCGCAAGAAAGGACTCCAGCAGTCTTTGATCTTTAATACCCCGGGGCTTTAGCTGATTTTCCACCATTGCCTGGCGTTTCTCATAACTGGACATAAATTTATCCCTCCTGCCCTTAATTATCTCCCAGAGATTTTTCAGAATTCTTTTCATAAAATTGCCGGTAAATTTCCCTCCCCAGAAAAAAGCGGAAGGATTTTAATCCTCCCGCCTGTTTAAGTTCTAATTTATATGGCTTCCGAGCTCTTTTCAAACTGCATCTGATAAAACCTGTAATACTCGCCTCTCTTTTTGACAAGCTCCCGATGGGTGCCCTTCTCCCGGATTCTGCCATCCTCTATAAAGATTATCTGGTCAGAATTGACAATGGTAGAAAGACGGTGGGCGATAACAAAGGTTGTCCGATGAGCTGTCAGCCTCTCAATCGCCTCCTGAATCAATTTCTCCGTTTCCAGGTCAACCGCTGAAGTGGCCTCATCCAAAATTAAAATCTGAGGGTTTTTCAAAAAGGCCCGGGCGATGGAAACCCGCTGGCGCTGACCACCAGAAAGCTTCAGACCCCGCTGCCCCACCTTGGTATCATAACCCTCAGGCAGCTCTTCAATAAACTGATGAGCATTGGCAGCTCGGGCTGCTTTAACAATTTCCTCCCGGGAGGAACCGGGTTTTCCATAGGAGATATTATCCTCCACGCTGTCAGAAAAGAGGGAATCATCCTGCATCACCATGGCTATGCTGCTGCGAAGGTCCCGCACAGAAAAATCTCTAATATCCCGGCCGTCAATGGTGATTTGACCCTGCTGATGTTTATAGAGCCGGGGAATCAACCTGACAATAGTAGTTTTGCCCGCTCCACTGGGCCCTACCAGCGCCACCGTCTGTTTTGGCTCTGCTTTAAAAGAAACCCCCTTTAAAACCTCTTCGCCTTTATCATAGGAAAAATAAACATCTTGAAATTCAACCTCGCCTGTGAGCTGAGGTTCCCGGGGCTGACTGGAAATATCCTCTACAATCGCAGGAGACATCTCCATATGATCATAATATCTTTCCAGGCTGGAAAAGGTATCACTCAAATCCTCCGACATGTGAACCAGCCTTAAGATCGGAGCCCGAAACTGCTGGAGGTAGAAATAAAAGGCAACCATTATTCCCGAGGAGATCACTCCCGTAACTGAAAAATAACCTCCCAGAGCCAGAACAACCAGAATACCCAGGCCATTTAAAAGCCTGGAGCCGGGAAAAAGAATGCTGACATAATTTAAAGCTTCCAGCCGGTAATCGGTGTGTTCCTGGGTAGTTTCTCGAAATCTATTAAGCTCATTTTCTTCACTGACAAAGGCCTTAATGACCTTAATCCCGGCCAGATTATCCTCCAGTCGATCATTCATGATTGCCTTGGCTTCCCGGGTTTTGCGGAAAGCCTTATGCATCCGGTCCATCAACATCCGGGCAAAAAGCACCAATAAAGGAACGAAGATCAGGGCCAGCAGAGTGAGTTGAATATTAAGAGTGAGCATGATGATAATAGAACCACCTAAAAGCACTGCTGACTGAACAATTGCCTCCGGACCGTGATGAATGAACTCCTGCAGCTTATTAAGATCATCGACAATTCGGGACATTAACTCTCCGGTTTTTTTATTGTCATGAAAGCTCATTGACAGCCTTTGATAATGCTGATAAAGCTCATCACGCATATCCCGGACCACTTCCTGAGCAATCCGGTGACCATGGAAAATAGAGATTTTCTCCACTATGGCCTGAACAATAAAGACAGCTAGAGCAATTCCTGCCAGGGTAAAAACCTGGGGGATATTGCCGGCCGGAATGGCATCATCAATGATATCCCTCATAATCAGCGGGGGAATGAGGAGCATAACAGCTCCCACAATATGGAGAAGCTGAATCCCAAAAAACTGGCCGCTGTATCTCTTAAGGTAAAGTTGATAGAATTTGATAATCATTTC